>JBGUUT010000138.1:0-17650 GCA_045133795.1 Spirochaetota bacterium | reverse complement strand
AACACATCGTTCCAGCTAAATGGAACACATCGTTCCAGCTAAATGGAACACATCGTTCCAGCTATATGGAACACATCGTTCCAGCTAAATGGAACACATCGTTCCAGCTAAATGGAACACATCGTTCCAGCTATGGAAGCTAAAGGGAATACATTGAAATAGGGCGTAAAAAAACACGCTTTATTTTCAGCGTGTTTTTTTTGTTTACGGTAATTATTAATAATTTAAAAATTAATCTTCTTTGAAAATTATTGCATCTTCTATTTGGTAGAAATTAGCGGCAATATCGATTTCTCGACTGCTTATAGATGAGATAATGCTTATTTCAAAATATTTGCACGATTTTTCATAGCCTTCTTTTTCAATTTCCAGACAGAATTTAAAATTTTTCTTAACGCCCAGTTCATCTGCTTGTAGTGGTTGAACATGGAAAGAAAATGTACCGTCCATTGCAGGAACTAAAGTTGTAGGATTTTTCCAATAATCACCAATCATTTCTGCTTTTTCGCCACTTTCGGCAAAGGCAAGTGTGACTTTTACATTGTTTAATGATTGAAACTCTTCATCTACCACACGCCCTACAAATACCGGGAAGAAGAAATGGCTTAGTCCGATTTCCTTTTTGCTTTCTTTATCTTCGATTTTAATCTTTTGCTCATGACGTGGCATATGAGATATGACATCAATGGCCTCTTGACTTAAAGCAAGAATATCTATGTTCATTTGCATATTTTCACGTTTTTCGTTTCTTGTATGAACGAAACCTCGA
Source organism: Spirochaetota bacterium (assembly GCA_045133795.1). GTDB lineage: Bacteria > Spirochaetota > GWE2-31-10 > GWE2-31-10 > GWE2-31-10 > RGIG8597. The sequence goes on along the minus strand of JBGUUT010000138.1, from coordinate 16,881 downwards.
GAGGAAATTACGTATCTTGGTTTTGTTTTATTTAAACAATAACAAATCATATCCATTCTGCATTGTTCACATTTACAAATATCATTTTTATCTTCTAATAAAACTTTTATAGCATGTTTAACGTAATCTTCCATTAAGTTGTAAATTTCCATTTAGTAGCCTCCCATATAGAATTATAAAAATATATAATAAATAGTCTTGTTGTCAATAATTGTTATTTTTAACGATTTTTACTAAAAAAAATATGGAATAATTTTGATAATATTGTTAACCGAGACTGTTTTATATATAAATAGAAATCTTATTTTTTTATAATGGGAGAATTGTGATGATTAGTATTGCGTTATATCAGCCGGAAATTCCGCAAAATACGGGAAATATTGCACGTTTGGCGGTAGGGCTGGATATAGATTTATATTTAATAGGGAAGTTGGGGTTCAGTCTTGACGATCGTTATCTCAAACGTGCCGGCTTGGATTATTGGGAGCATTTGAAGTTGACAATTTGCAAGGATATGGAGGAATTTGAGCGATTGACTGCCGGCAGACGTAAAATCCTCGGTACGACAAAAGGAGCTGCTCCGTATTACGAATTTGAGTACCAAGACGGGGACATTATTATTTTAGGACAAGAAAGTTGCGGATTACCTAAAGAATATTTAATGGCAAATTTGGAAACTTCCGTTACTATACCTATGCCGGGCAAGGTTCGTTCATTAAATTTATCTAACAGTGCAGCAATATTGGCTTATGATGCTTTGGAACGTACCGGATATTTTGAGGGGTTTCAGAAGAACAGAAATTATTTTACGGAACTTTAAAATTGTATGGTCAGATAAATTTTTAATTTTTTTTAAAAAAACACTTGAAATAAAAAATAAATATGGTATAAGGCTATTAACTTTTATCAATGCAAGAATAACTCAGTTGGTAGAGTGCGACCTTGCCAAGGTCGATGCCGAGGGTTCGAGTCCCTTTTCTTGCTCATTAAATCACCTTGTTTCACAAGGTGATTTTTTTTTATCTTCACTGGTTTTCTTTTTTATCAGGCTTATTTTATTACGGATTGCAATTTTTAGAACTACAGAGCTTTTTCAAAGGTAGTAAATAGAATAAAGACGATTTGACAAAACAGAAGATTGATATATAATCAATGCTTATGAAAAAAACAGTTTTTATAAGTATTTCATTTGGTGCTCTTTTAATTGTAGCTTTTATTTATACATTATTTTTTCCCGTACAATTAACTACACGTCCGGTTTATAAAGTTGATTCGATTATCGGTGTTGAAAACGGGCTGGAAATTACACAACCGGATGCTTATTTTATTGAACATGATAAAATTGTATATTTTTCTATTGAAAAAGAAGCTGTAACTTTTGCGGAAGATTTGAGTGTACAGAATGAAGAGTATTGTGTTGCCGGTAATATTAACGGTTTTGTTAAATATAAAAAAGACGGGACATTATTGCAATTCTTTTCACCGAACGGTTCTTTGTTGAATGAGCAAAGACATCAATACGGTTATCCTTATATAAAAGATGATTTTCCTATTGTATATCTTATTAAAGATAACGGCAGAACATTGTCTTCATTTTATTTTAACGGTGAGCCTTTATTGCGTGAATATGCAGATAATTCATTGATATGTTCCGTTTCGTCATCAAATAATCTTGATACGGTGATTTCGTATGCCGATGGCTTTTCTCAGTTGTTAAATAAAAATGCAGAGGTAATATTTACTTGTGAACAAAGAGAATCTGAAATTCGTATTGCAAAAGCAAGTTGTTATTCGGCGGACAGTAAATATTTTTGTGAGATATCCGGTTTGTATCCGGAGTTGTTGACGGTTTACAATGCGGAAACAAAGGCTGAGATTGTGCAATTTTCTACGGGTGCAAATTCTCGCTATACTCCGTTATTGAAAGTTTATAATGATACTGTTTATTATGAAACGGAGCAGTCGTTGGAATTGTATTCCGTAAAAGAAGGTAAAAAGCGTTCCTTGTATTTTCAAGGTGAGCTGATTGATTTTAAGGTAAATCCGCAAGATGAGATAATGTTGTTGAGTGAAAAAGATTCGCTGAATTATCTTTATATTTATAACCGCAACGGAATTCGTTCTTTTTATCAGGAATCATATAACGATATTTCAAATTTGAGAGTTTATAATAGCGATACTTTTTATTTTAAACTGGATAAAGAAATTTATATATTACGCAGGAAAATGTTTTCATGATTATAAAAAGTACCTTTAGATTATTTTGTTGTTGGTTGTTATTAAGTGCTTCTACGTTATTATTTGCTCAGGAAGATAATAGTGTAATGATTGTTTCTCAATTCGGCGGTAATTTGGGAACGCGTTTTCAAACAGGGGTAGATTTGCAAAGTGATAATATGCCTTTTTTTGCAAAAGAAGATTGTGAAGTAATTTTTATGAATAAAAAGAGAGCCGACAGTATTAATTATCCCTGTGGAAATCTTATGATGTTACAAAATAAGACCTCAAATTTACGTTATTATTATACCGGAATAGCAAGTAATTCATATGATGAGCATATTTCAGATTATATGCAAGGTGAGTTTATCGGACTAGCCGGTAATAACAACGTAAATAATAAAGATACATTGCATGTAGAATTGGAAGATATAGAAAAACATCAATTGCTTAATCCGGCTCCGTATTTTAACGTGTCGGATACTAAATCTCCTGTTATTAATGATTTATTTTTTATTGATATTCACAATCGTGAAATATCTTTGTTTCAAACAAAGAAAGTTATACGCGGCGGAAAATTGTTTATAAAATGTTGCGATTATGTTGATGATAATTCTACAGCTCTTATGCCGTATCAGATAGATGTTTTTATCAACGGCGAAGAATTGTGTTCATTGAGTTTTAAAGCAATGGATAAGAAAAACAAAACATTTTATTTATCGGAATCAGAAAAAGATTTTTTTGCATTGTATCAAATAAATTCTCCTAATGTCTTTTTCTTGAAGGAACAATATTTTTTACCGGGATTATTCGGGATAAAAGTCGTAGTAAAAGACTTTGCAGGAAACTCGAAATCTTACATTACATCTTTCAGAGTATTACCAAACTAATGGTTTGCATATCAAAAAAGCGATAATATTTAAAAAGAAACAGCTCCTGAATTTAGAAACATATTTTTTATACTTTATAGGCATATTAATTGCTCTTACTGTAAAAGAATAAATAAAATTAAAAAATATAGGGGGCTTTAATGTTGCTTAAGAAACTAGAAAGTTTTTTCTTACTTTTAGTGCTCGGTTTTTTCGTATTCTCTTGTGATGTTGATAATCCGAACCAAACACCGACACTAGTTAATCCGACACCGACTAATAATGTCGTTTCGATTGAATTATTAGGTGTTGATAAAATCGAAAAATCACGTTTTGTGTTCATGGGAACACTGGACGGAAATCCGATTAATATTCCGGAAGATTCTGCCGGATTGGGTATTCAAAGAATAGAATTAGGAGCTACCGGAATATTAGAAATTTCCGTGAATGCTTATTCATCGCAAAACGACGAGTTGACAGCTACAGGAAGCGGAAGTCAAGAAATATCTACTTCCGAGACAAGTTTTGAAATTCAATTGAAACTGTCTAATCCTGTTGATGGTTTTTATTTGACTTTTAATGATGAAGGCGAAGAAACTAAGTTCCTTTATTATAAAGATGAATTTGTAGATAAACTTCCGGCTCCGAAAAAAGACGGTTATTTATTTAACGGTTGGTTTACTATGGCTAACGGTCAGGGAACAAAATTAGAAAGTAATAGTTATAAAATGACTGCAGACCTTACTGTTTATGCATATTGGGTAGCTACAAATCCTGATACAAAATATACGGTAACATTTGAAACTAACGGCGGAAGTGCTGTTGCTGAACAAATTGTTACTGCCGGAGATGTAATCAATGCACCTGCAGAACCTACAAAAACAGATTATATATTTGCTGGATGGTATTTTGACAGTTCATACAATACTTTGGCTAGTTTCCCTTATTCCGTAACAAATCATGTTACATTGTATGCTAAATGGGTTAAGAAAAGTGACATTGTAAAAGTAACCGGAGTAACTTTGGATAAGGCTTCTTTATCTTTTGTTTCTGCTAATATGTCAGAAACGCTTAGTCCTATAATTGCACCGGCTAATGCTACAAATAAGAGTGTTACATGGACATCAAGCAATCCTAGCGTTGCAACTGTAAGTAACGGTACTGTAACAGCTTTGGCTGCCGGTTCAGCAACTATTACCGTAACAACAGCTGACGGTGGTTGTACTGCAACTTGTAGTGTGACTGTTGCTTCTGTAAATCCGACAAAAACTTTATCAGCTCTTATTTTAAAAGAAGCTTCTTCTACTGTATCTACAAAAACTGCACCGGCTTTTACTGTAACCGGTAAATATACAGACAGAACAACTGGAGATGTAACTTCAAAAGTTACATGGAATTCTACTGATACTGCTGTAGCAACTGTATCTGGAGGTACTGCAACTCTTGTAGCTGCAGGTAAAACAGATGTTACTGCAACTTATGACAATATTGTAAGTAACAAAGCTACAATCACTGTAAGTGCTACAGGCGGAGATATTGATAAGTTGTTCTTTATGCCAAGTAAAACTTGGGGGGAAGCTAGTCCGAGATATGCAGCATATTTCTTTGGTAATGGTGATACTTGGGTTTCTATGACAGAGCACTCTTCCGGAGTATATGTTTGTGAAAAACAAGCAGGTTTTCCGTCAGTAATTTTCTGTAGAATGAATCCTGCTACTACTGAAAATAATTGGGATAACTCTAACAAGTGGAATCAAACCAAAGATTTAACAATTCCTACAGATAAAGACACTTATAGATATGGTGAAGGTGCATGGGAGAAAGGTGACGGTGAGTGGATTGCAGACCTTACAGGAACTTATTCCGGAGGTGCTGTGACTGCAGAAGTGACTGTTGAAGCTCCGATTATACCGGAAGTACCGACTGTTACAATTTCTCCGGCAAATGGGGAAATTTCCTTAAAAGATTCTATTGTTATAACATATGAAGAAAACAATGCACCTGTTAATGCTGCAAGTGTAACAATCAGCGGAGCTGTTTCAAAAACATATTCATTGCCAGATTTTTTAAGTTCTAAGAAGTCTTTATCTATTTCTTTAGACGTTCTCGGACTGAAAGCTAATGATACAATCACTGTAAGTGCAAGTGCTACAAACAGTGAAGGAACAACATCTGCAGGTCCTGTGACTCTTAAAGCTATTGATGCACCGGCTCCGTCAAAAGATACATTTACTTGGGATAATGTAAACGCATACTTTGTTCTTACTGACCGTTTTGCAAACGGAGACTCTGCTAATGACCATTCATACAGCAGAAAAAATGGTTTAAGCGGTGATGAAAACGTTGCAACATTCCATGGTGGAGATATCAAAGGTCTTACACAGAATATGGATTACTTCAAAAAACTTGGTATTAATGCGATTTGGATTACAGCTCCGTACGAACAAGCACACGGATGGGTATCTGGAAAAGATAAGAAATTCCCACACTATGCATTCCACGGATATTATACTCTTGACTGGACATTTATGGATAAGAACATGGGTACTATTGATGAATTCCGTGCATTTGTTCAAGCTTGTCATGAAAACGGAATTCGTGTAATCATGGATGTCGTTATGAACCATGTTGGATACAACAATACTCAAGATATGATTACATACGGTCACGGAAAAACTTCTCATGGTGACGGATGGCTTGAAAAAGTCGGCGGTGTTTGGGAGGCAAATGATACAGTTGTATGGGATCATAATCTTTGGGGAACTTGGTGGGGACCATGGGCACGTTCATTTGCGTATGAAAATACTGGTAGCGAGTATGGTGGTTCTTGCGGTGGACTTCCTGATATAAGATCAGAAGTTTCTGATACAAACATTGGTATTGCTCCTGTATTAAAAATCAAATGGGAAAAAGAAAATAACTCTTCTTATGATAAATGGAGAGTTCCTGCTGTCGCAAATGTAGACTGGTGGAATAAATCTGGAAACTGGCGTACTAATCAAACAGCCAGAATCGTTGAATATCAGGCAGTTTGGTTATCAGCATGGGTACGTGAATTCGGTATCGACGGATTCCGTTGTGATACAGCAAAACATGTTGAGCCTCAGTATTGGGGAATGTTGAAAGACGCTTGTACAGACGCTCTTAAGAAATGGCGTGCAGACCCAAGTAAAGTTGATAATTCCGGTGCAAAAAACTGGGATGAAGCATTCTGGATGACAGGTGAATGTTGGGGATGGACTGCTATTGGTGGTGGCGGAGAATACTACAACCAAGGTAAGTTTGACTCAATGATTAACTTTAGTTTTAATGGTGGTAATAACTGGGACGGAAATTATCGAACAGGTTATCCACAGTCATCAGCTTGGGATAGTTATGTAAATATTAATAAGAATGGAGACTCTGACGGAAACGGTCACAGAGATAATGTTCTTTCATATATTTCAAGTCACGATACAGGGTTGACACGTGTTGGTGAGCAATACGAAGTAGGAACAGGTCTTGTATTGCTTCCTGGTGGAGTTCAGATTTATTACGGTGATGAGTCATATCGTCAAAAAGCATACACTGGTTGTGGCGACGGTGATATGATGACTCGTGGTGATATGAACTTGTCAGAAGCTAAATCTTCTGCACTTGTTGCTCACTGGGGTAAAGTTGGTAACTTCCGTAAGTTCAACCCTGCTGTAGGTGCGGGTACAGGTTCAGGTACAAAACGTACATACAATGGTACTGCAGGAGAAAGCAAAGTTGCTATCGGTATCAGCGGCTCTTCTGTTGATGTAAGCGGTTTGTTTACAGATGGTGAAACAGTTTACAACTGGTATGACGGTAAATCTGCTAAAGTAAGCGGTGGAAAAGTAACATTTGCTGGTGGATCAATGAAACAGCCAATTCTTGTTTCTGACAGAAATCCAGCTGATTACGGTGTTACATTCTAATATTACTTAATAAATGATTTTTAGCTGTCCGATTTTCGGGCAGCTTTTTTTATTACTAAGTAAGTGTCGTTTTTTTTTATGTTTATTATATTCTGTAATATGAGAAATCTTAAAAGATACATACTTACGGTTATGATTTCTTTGATGTTTTTTTCACTTTCCGGGTGTTTGCCTGAAGATTCTACAGGAGAAAAGGAGGCTGTAGACGGTAATACAATTTTGGAAGAAAGAGGTGTAAAAGATACCAAAGAAGACGAAAAGAAAGAGGATGGAGAGATTGAAGATGAAGCTCTGAAAGAGAACAAAGAGGAGGAACAAATAAACTTGGGAGAATGTTTTGGATTAGAAAAAGGTAATGAAAAAAGAGATGAACTTGTTATTAATAATACAAAATTAGTCATTCTTAAAGGTGATATTACTAAGTTACAAGTTGACGCAATTGTGAATGCTGCTAATGAAAGATTGCAAGGCGGTGGCGGCGTTGACGGTGCTATAGGACGAGCAGCCGGAAGTAAAATCTACGAAGAGTGTAAGGCTATTTTGGATGAGCGAAAAATTACCGCCTTACCTGCCGGAGAAGCGGTGATTACTTCTGCCGGTAAAATGGAGGGGGTGAAGCATATCATTCATACTCCGGGGCCCAGATGGTACGGCGGAGATAAAGGGGAAGCTCAATTATTGAAAAATTCTTATGTAAACAGTTTAAACTTAGCAAAAGAAAATGATTGTAAAACAGTTGCGTTTCCGTCTATCAGTACGGGTGCTTTTAAGTATCCGTTAGAACAAGCAGCAAATATTGCGATTTCCGAAACAGTAGATATGATTAAAAGCGGAGAGTATTCTCCTGATATGGTTATTTTTATTTTGTTTGATGAAAAAGATTTGCCAGTTTATCAGTCTATTTTTCAGCAATACAAAAAGTAATTGATTGAAAAGTGTGTTTTATTGTGGATTCAAAGGTTTTTCTTTTGCGTTATTTGTTGCTTTTTGTTATATGAAATCTGTATGAAATTATAACAGAGGAAGTTATCGTGGAAAAAGAAATTAATTTTGAATCTGCATTAAAACGTTTAGAAGAAATTGCTGTAAAAATGGAAGAGGGAAAACTTCCTTTAGATGAATCTGTAAAATTATATGAAGAGGGAGTTAAACTTTCAAAATATTGCAACTGGAAATTATCTGATATTGACCAGAAAGTTGAGATTGTTAATCAAATGGAATTGACAGAAGAAGATGTTACAAAAATGGAAAGTCCTCAAGTAAAGAAAACAACTCAAAAGAAAAAAACTAAAGAAGCTGAAAAAAAAGTTGAAATAGAAGAAGATGTTGATTTGCCGTTTTTTATATCAGAAGAAGAAGTTTATCATTCTTAAATAAAACAACGGAGGCTTTGTTTTGGTATCACATTCAATTTCTTTGACAGAATCTCAAGAAATACAAATCAAGTTAGAGCAACAATTACAAAAAGATTTTCAAAAATCATCATTGCAAAGTGATTCTTCGGTAAATAGAGGGCGTTGTGTTGCAATTACAGATGAGGGATTTTATTTAGCGAATATTAACGGGATGTCTTTTATCCCTTGTAAGAGCGAAAAACCGTCAGAAAATGCGTGGATAACAGTTACGAAAGATGAAGACGGATGTTTTTCTTATAAAACAGATACGCCTTTTTTGGCAGACGGTACAGACTTCAGAAAAAGTGCATTTCAACGTTTACAAAATAATGATTTACGGATGGTTAAATTATTGCGTGACAGGGCTCTGTTTTTCAGAGGTGTACGCAATTTTTTTGACGGTATAGGTTTTCAAGAATTACATACTCCGACTTTGGTGGAGTCGCCGGGAATAGAAAAATATCTGGAGGTTTTTTCTACACAGTATCAGAATTTTGACGGCAGTACTCAACAATTCTTTTTGCCGACATCGCCGGAATTTTCTTTAAAAGAAGCATTGTCATCCGGACTGCCACGAATTTATGAAATTGCGAAATGTTTTCGTAATGCCGGCGAATGTTCTCAAACTCATCGTCCGGAGTTTTTTATGCTGGAATGGTATCGTGCGTATGAAGATTATTCTGTTATCATGAAAGATTGCGTTCAATTGGTTTTATATTTAGCTCAGTTGCTTTACGGTAAGACACAGGCGACATTTCGAGGGCATACGGTAGATTTGCAAAATTATAAATCTTTTACGGTCAAAGAATTATTTGCGGAACAAAATATTGAACTTGATTATTATTCTTTAGACTCTCAACATTTTGAAAAACAAGTCAGAGAATCATTAAACCTTTCGGAAGCAGACTGTACCGGACTGACAAAAGAAGATTTATTTTTTAAAGTTATGCTTGATAAGATTGAGCCTTTTTTAGGTATGGATTGTCCGACATTTATTCATGAATATCCTTTGGAAATGACTCCGTTATCAGAAAAGTCTTCACCTTTGTATGGAAAAAGATTTGAATTGTATTTGTGCGGTGTAGAATTGGCAAACGGTTACGGTGAATTGATAGATGCGATAGAGCAAGAACGTCGTTTTGTGCAGGTAATGGAAGAACGAAAAGCGGTAAATGCTTCGCCGCTCGGATTTCCGTCACGCTTTATAAAGGCAATGAAAATAGGTATGCCGCCTAGTTCCGGAGTTGCTCTCGGATTGGAGCGACTTTTGATGATATTAGCCGGGACTGAAAATTTGGGTGATACATTATTGATTGATTCATTTTCACATTAAATAAAAAGCTCGTTTTCTTAATAAAAAATGGGATTACCGATTTTTATCAGTAATCCCATTTTTTAATTTAAACGTAATTTTATTTCATCTTTTTTAATATCTCAAGAATATTATCTTGCTCCGGTTTTAATGCATTTAACTCGTATGACGTGTCAAATATTGTGCAACCTTCTGGTATTACTTCAATTCTTTCGATTTTGTCGGAAGGAATTTGTACCATTTTGTTGTTGTACTCGATAAGACAGCCGTTTACAGTGTTCCATGCGATTTCGCTTAATAACATTCTGTTGTTTTTTAAAACTATTTTTGTCATTTTATATTTCCTCCTCAAGTATTTCTTTTGTGAAATCGTGTTTCTAAATGTTAATACTATTTTCGTCAAATGCAAGTGTTTTTTCGAAAAAATAAAAATAAATAACTATAATGCAAGAATGCCGTCAATAATATATTTGGACGAGATTAAACATAATAATAAAGTAGATAAAAGTAATGCAGTTTTTTTGAAACGAATCAATTTCATTGCTAATTTACCTAAAAAGAAACCGGCGATAGGATAAATTGAAGATGTAATTGTAAATGTAAGAGCTATTGCGATGGCATGAAGTGTAGAGGCATGGATTAGAAGCGGTAAAAGTAACATCAATTTTCCGCAAAGTACACTTCCTCGGAAAAATCCTAATTGTATTCCGAATATTATTGCAGATATTCCTTTCTTGTTTTTTTCAGACATTAAATTCAGTTGTTGAACTTTTGCAGGTTGAGCAAGGCAGTCGCCGCTTTCACTGTGGCAAGTATCGCATATATCTTTTGTTTGTGATTTAAAACAAGAATTGCAATCGTGTGAACAATCAGTCTCACGGTGATGGTGTGCCTCTTTTTTTCCTTTTAGAAACAAATAACGAACACAAATATAAATACTGTATAACAACAAAATTGCACCGGAGACTATTTGCAGTAATGCAAGCGGAATAGGTAATAGTTTTCCGACCAGTGAAACAATAGTTGCTAATGTAAATACAGAAATCAAACGCCCAATTAAAAAACCTAAACAGACTTTACGATTTGTAGTTTGCAGTGTGTATGTCAGTAGTACGCATAACCAAAGATTTCCGAAGGATAAGCCTACAAGTGTGGCGGTAATTAAGTCATTCATTATTTATCTCGATGTAAATTTTTATCAAAGCATTGTCTTTTCTCATTTTAGATAGATATTGTCAAATTAAGATATTCAAAGCGATTGTAAGCTAATTTAGAATATCGGGATATTTAAGCAAAAATAACTTTCCTTTTCTTATGAAATAGAGTAATGTTACATAAATTAACTTTATTAGAGGTGAATTATTATGGCACACAAAATTTCTAATGATTGTATTTCTTGTGGAGCTTGTGCATCTAGCTGCCCGGTTGAAGCTATTGCAGAAGGAACTCCATATGTAGTTGACGCTGCTACATGTACTGATTGCGGTGCATGTGAAGGTGCTTGCCCAGTTGGAGCTATTGTAGCTGAATAATCAGACATTCGATTGTCTAGTGAATGCCTTTCGTAATTTACGAAAGGCATTTTTTTATGTCCTAAAGTACAAATATACCGATAACAGCACCGGTTATTATGTAAAATATCGGATTCTTTTTGAAATAAAAGATTCCGGCGAGCATTATCAAAAAGAGTATAATTTCTTTTATCCTTATTGCATTTATGAAACTTTGAGCTTCCGGAATGAAGAGTGCAATTTTTAATATTTGGATTGTTGCGACAATTACCAAACCGGTAGCCAGCGGACGTAATATATAAAAAACTGATTGTACGTAACGGTTTTCTTTGAATTGCGTCAGTAATCCCGCAATGAGCAATATTATGATTATTGACGGTGAAATTAATCCCAGTGTACTGATAATACCTCCGGGGATTCCGGCTGTGTGATAGCCCACATAAGTTGCCATATTTACACCTATCGGACCGGGGGTAGATTCCGAAATTGCAATCATATCAGCAAAGAGTTTTTGGTCAAACCAGCCGTATTTTATTGAAAGCTCCTGTAAAAACGGGATGGTTGCCAGTCCTCCTCCGATTGAGAATAAACCGACTTTAAAGAATTCAAAATATAATAATAATAGAAGTTTCATTTTATTTTATCCTTTTTGCAAAGGCATATAATTATTCCGAGAGCGATTCCGCCTATTGAAATATATACCGGAGATATATTAAAAAATAAAGTTAGGATTACGGAAACAGTAAGCAAAGCTATACATAAAATATCTTTTATTGATTTCTTTAGCATTCCCCAGATTGAATAAATCATTAACGCACAAACTGTAGCACGAATGCCGGAAAGAGCTTTTTCAATGAAAATATTTCCTAAAAAGAAATTGAGAAGGTTTGCAATTATCATGATAATAATAATTGACGGTGTTACAACGCCTAATGTGGCTATAATGCCTCCGGGGATACCTGCGACCTTACATCCGATAAATGTAGCTGTATTTACGGCAATAACTCCGGGAGTACATTGTCCTATAGCATAATAATTTACGATATCTTCATTTGTAGCCCATTGCTTGCGTTCTACAATTTCACGTTGAATCATAGGCAACATGGAATATCCGCCGCCGAATGTGAAAGAACCTATTTTGGCGAACGTTAAAAAAAGTTCAAGGCATTTATTCATTGTATTTCCTTTTTGAGTGTTTCTAAGAAAAATTGAGCCTCTTTAATGTTCGGAATCTTGTTTTCAGACAGAAAATAAGGCGTCATAATTTGTAATAATGCTTTTTCCGGAAGTTTTAATAAATATTCGATAGGATTTTTTAAATCCGGAAGTGAAAGTTTACATGTTCCTTTCTTGCCTTTAGCTGTGTTTATTATTTTTTCTAATTCGGCATTGTTGTTAATTTTTTCCCAAGGAATAAATGGAGACGGTGATAATGTTTTGCAATTTAACAAAGGTTGTTGGACTGCATAATAACGATTTTGACTGTTACGACTCCACGCTTGCAAATATTCCGGCGTTTGACGGTAGAATAATTTAGCTTCATATTGTTCACTGTTTGAAAAGTACGAAGCGTGATGTAATCTGTAAATTTCGTGGTAATTTCCTTTTGAATAGCCAATTCTGTTGTAAAAACCAAAATCTATTCCGGTACAAATAAGCGGTAATTCAGGAAAGTAGTTATTGAAAAATTGAATTATACTTGCTCCTATATTGCCGGAAGATGTATCCAAGCGCGGCAATAAATCTAATGAAAAACCGCAATTCGGTAATAAAGGAAAGTCTGAAAACAAAAGCGAAATCGAATTATTTTCAGATTTGAGTGAAGATGTGTAGTCTTTAAAAAATCTGATAGATTTATCAAAAGTTCCGACAAAGTGATAAACACTGTATGGACTTGTATCCATTGAGAAAACTGAATCCGGAGTTATTTTATTTTTTACCAAAATAGGAAGAGCTGTGTCCGCTGCAGCAATATATAATTGCGAACGATTGTTTTGCAGTAACGGCAACGACAAATCAAGTGACGGACCTGCACCGCAAACAATGATAACTTTATTTTCAATATTAAGCGGTTCTGTATTGAAAACTTCCATATTCGAAAGGTTTAACAGTGTGTTTTTTAACCATTTTTTCCCGAATGCTTTTTGTGTTTTTATATTCGTGAGTTGCGGATTGAAGTTTTTTTGTATCCATTGAATAATTCGATTTGTTTCTTCGGCAAATAAGCCGGATAAAACCGGATGTAAAATAATTTGATAAGAACTGCTGGTAAAAAAAGGGAATGTTTCCGGTAATTCTTCAAGAGTGATGATTTTTAAATTGTTGTTTGGAAATAATTCGTCCAGTGAAATCTCTTCTAATATTTGTAACGTCAGGTTATGACATACACTGATTGCGATTACGGATGTCTGCTTTGCTACCGATGTCAAATGATATAAACCGCCTGCACCTATAGCAATTACGACACTGTCAGATTGTGATGTGTATTTTTCACTTTCTTTTAACGGAAAATATCGAGAATGAAGAGCCTTTTTTTGATATATCGGGATTATATGAGAATCTTTTGATTTGACAAATTCCAATGCCGAATCTTTTTGTGCTGTTAATGCCAGCAATTTTTCAGAACAATATTTTTTGTTTTCTTTTTTCATTTTCTTTTTTCCGGTAAAAATAATGAGGTTATAAATTTATAATCTTCTTTATTTATTATCGGAAGTTTTTCAAAGAAAGTTTCTTTTAAAATTGGAAGTTGACCGCAAAAAGAATTATATGGGTTCCCGGCAAGAAATAACGGCAAGTCTTTAGCTTTTTCAAGAAAATGATTGTAATAAACTGCCATTGCAGTATCGGTTCTCAATTTTTTATTATTATCTTTTATGTAAGTCGGCAAACGTGATTCTTCAAGTTTTTTTATTTTATCTTCCATTCCGGAATTGTAGTTAGATTGGTAGATATATTCAATTTCAAAAAAACCGCCTTTTGCGTGAGATGCTCCGTCGATAAAACAAAAATCTTGTCCTAATAAAACGATTTGTTTGTAACCGGTATTTTTCAATATTGAAAATAGATTAAAAGCGACGGAACCTTCAGGTAAGCTTTTAATAATGTCGGTATTGGTAAATAACTTATTTTCTTCATCGCTTCCGTAATTAAAAATTAACGGAGAGTAGTTTTTTAATGAAAATATAGAAGAACTCAGAGATAACGGACAAATTAATTCAACAGCTTCGTGAAATTTCATTAGATGATAAAATGTCGCATAACCGGGGTCAACGGCAATTGTATAATCCGGAATAATTTTCATACTTTGCAAATACGGCAAAGCAGAAGGGTAGGCGAATGTCATTACTTTATTTAAATAAGGACGAATAAATTTTACTTGTGCTGAAAGGGACGCTCCCGCAGCAAAGACAACGGCCGGCGGCATATTATCCGAGATTATTTTATTTAAAATAATATAAAAGTTTTCAAATCTATTTTTGTTTTTGTTTATATGGCGTGTTTCAAGTTCAGAAAAAGTTTTATCGGTAACTTCAGAAAGAGTTTGTTTGATTAGAATGTCTTTTATTTTGTTTAAGTATTCTATGAAAATATTTTTATGTGTTTCAATAAACGGTGGCCAAGTGATAATGGCAATATTCTTAACATCGATTTGTAGTTTTAGAATAATGTTTTCTAAGTCTTTTAATGTTTTTATATGATGGATTTTAGAACTTTCAGTAGTAATCGGAAAATCTATCGGTTCAAAAGAAAGTATATTTCTTATTTCAGGCTTTTTTTCCAGCTCATCATTGATAAAATTCGCACCGCATAATGTAATTATGGTTTGTTTCTTGGTTGATTCAGGAATCGAAGATAAGTAATTTGCGGCTTCTTTTTGCGGATTATAAGCGGAGTAAAGTAACTTTCCGTTGTATGAAAATGTTACAATACCTCGCTTACTTATAGATTGTTCGTAAATTATTTTATTTTCCATTTTGTGCCAAGTAAAATAATTCTGCAAAATCTTGAGAGTCAGACGGATAACTTACAGCATTATTTGCGAATTCTACAGTACATTCTCCGAATATTTCAGAGAACATATTTTTAACATCTGTGGTTATTTTATCCAATAACATTGAAGCAATCTGATTATCTGCTTCAGGTAATATTGCATAAATACTAAAATCATCAAACATGCTGACAAGACCGTTTGCTCCGACAATATTCATTACAATGAATTGAATGTCGGAAATAAAAATATTAATTTTAAATCCATCGATTTGTTTTTCCAAATTGTCTGTATTTGTCAATTGAATCTTTAAAATAGACAAAGGAATGTCTGCATAAGCTTCTATTGTCTTTTGAAGATAGAATAGAATCTTATGATATTTATCATCGAAAGATTGAATTTTCTCATTATCGTTTTGAACTTCAACCACGGAAGTTTCTTCCGAACATTCTTCAGTTTCATTCTCAAAGTCGGAATCTTCATTTGTTTCAGACGGAACATCTTCATTTACGGAAGATTCGTCATCAGAAATAAGGCTTTCATCAATCTCAGATAAATCTTCAATGTTGCCTGCTTCAATTTTCGTCGAGTTATCGGTTTCAGAAATATCAATTGATTCATCTGTCTGAGTAGATTCACTTTCAGAGACAGAATTTTGATTTTTCTTTTTTTCTTCCATTTCAACGATAAGACTTTCAGTTTGATACAAGCTATATAAAAGTGCGGCATTTAAGCGACAAACAAGTGATAATGCTTCAATACGAGTCGGTGTAAGTTTTTCTTCACCGTGTAGTTTGAAACCTGCAAAAAGTCCAATCATTCGAGATGTAAAAATATATGGAACTAATAATAAAAAGTCGACATCTTCAAAATCCTTTTCAGATAAGAAACTTGATAAAATTCCTTTTTTGTCATTTTCTTTTGTAATGAAGAAATATCCGTTTTCCGCAGTTTCTTGGTATAAGTTTTCAAAATCTACAGAAAAATGAAGTTTGCGGATACTGTTTTCATCTAAGTTTTCGAATTCACAACATTGAAATTGTTGTTGTGATGGTGAAAATAAGAATAATGAAGATTTTGAGAATCCGAATGATAATGAAGTCATACTATGGAATAATTGCATTGCTCCTTTTTCTTGCGGTAATGTAGATAATTCCAGAGATAATTGATTTATACATTCAAAGAATTCTCTTTCTTCCGGTGGCTCAGTTTCAGAATTATCTGATTCTGCAATTATTTTGTTAGTAGTATTTTCAATTTCATTATTGATATCAAAAATATCAGCTAGTTCTTCATCTGATAATTCTGTATCGTTGCTAACTTCAGCTTCATTGTTTAAAGTTTCGCTATCATCTTCGATAATTTCTTCGTCAGCGAGTTCTTCAGTCGGTAATTCGACATCGTCGCTGATTTCAGTTTCGTTGCTTAATGTTTCACTTTCATCTTCGACTATTTCTTCGTCAGCGAGTTCTTCCGTTGGTAATTCGATATCGTCGTAATTTTCAGTTTCATCACTTAAAGTTTCGCAATCATCTTCGATTATTTCATCATCAGCGAACTCTTCAGTCGGTAATTCTTCCTCGTTGTTGCTTTCAGTTTTGTCGCTTAAAGTTTCGCAATCATCTTCGATTATTTCATCATCAGCG
>JBGUUT010000137.1:0-7399 GCA_045133795.1 Spirochaetota bacterium | reverse complement strand
TTTGTAGATTTATCACCGTATCAATGCGGTGAGTTTTATATTTTATTTTTAAAACTGTAAAGTCAGTGAGATTTTCTAACGGAAAATTTTATCACCTATAAAATTAAATAATCACCGTTATATATCTTTGAAAATGTTATCCAAAGTATGAAAACACGGTAATATAATGTATTATTGCGTATTTATATTAAGTTTTATTTAATTATTCAAGTGAAAACTTGATTTTTGACTGTAATAAAAGCCGGTTAAAAGTTGCATTTTAAAGAAATGACAACACTACGAGAAATTTTTATTAACAATTTAAAGTATTACAGAAAGCAGAAAGGTCTTTCACAAGAGAAATTGTCTTATGCGATAAACATGAGCATGGCGTATATAAATCAAATAGAAAATAAAGCTTCTTTTCCGCAACCGGAAATTATAGAAAAAATAGCGAATGTTTTAGAGATTCGTCCGGTACAACTTTTTGATGAAAATGGCAGTCCCGCAAATATAAAAGCTTTCGATAAAGAACAATACATTAATGAAATTACGGAAAAATTGTTGTCCCGATTAAATCTTACTATTACTAAAGAAATCAGAGATATTCTAAACACTGAGGAATAAAAAAACAAGGGATGGAATTTCCCTTGTTTTTATATATTGATTAGAATTCTGCATTTTTAAAAGTACGCGGAAACGGGATTACGTCTCTGATATTTTGCATGCCAGTCAATAACAAAATCAATCGCTCAAATCCCAGTCCGAAACCGGCATGGGGAACTGTACCGAATTTACGTAATTCCAAGTACCAAGAATAGTCTTTTTCGTCCAATCCCAATTCCTTGATTCGTCCTAATAAAATGTCATAATTTTCTTCACGTTCACTGCCGCCGATAATTTCGCCGATTCCCGGAACAAGAATATCCATTGCACGGACAGTTTTTTTGTCATCGTTCAATTTCATGTAGAATGCTTTTATTTCTTTCGGGTAACCGGTAACAGTTACCGGGCATTTGTAGACATTTTCAGTCAGATAGCGTTCGTGTTCCGACTGCAAATCATTTCCCCATTTTACCGGGAATTCAAATTTTACGCCGGAGTTTATAGCCTTTTCAAGCTCATCGATTGCCTGTGTATATGTGATTCGAGCAAAAGGTTTTTCACAAATGTGTTGCAATCTTTCCAAAAGGCTTTTGTCTATCCATTGATTCAAAAAGTTTAAATCGTCGCCGCAATTGTCCATTACATCAGAAATTACGTATTTTAAAAATGACTCGGCAATATCCATGTCTCCGTCAATGTCACAAAAAGCCATTTCCGGTTCTATCATCCAAAACTCTGCAAGATGTCGAGTCGTGTTGGAATGTTCTGCACGAAATGTCGGTCCGAAAGTATAACAGTTTCCCATAGCCGTGGCGTAGATTTCCGCTTCCAATTGTCCGCTTACGGTAAGGCTTGTTTTTTTACCGAAAAAGTCTTTGCTGTAATCAACTTCGCCGTTTTCTGTCGGTACTTTTTCCAACGGCAACGTCGTTACTTGAAACATCTGTCCTGCACCTTCACAGTCGCTGGCACTGATTAACGGAGTGTGAATGTAATAAAAACCTTTGCTTTGAAAAAATTGATGAATTGCAAACGAAGCTCGGCTTCTGATTCTCATTACGGCTGCTATTGTATTTGTTCTCGGGCGTAAATGTCCGATTTCTCGCAGATATTCCAGAGAATGGCGTTTTTTCTGTAAAGGATAAGTCGCACCGTCAGCTTCACCGAACAATGTAACATCGTCGATTACGGCGTGCAATTCCAAAGGTTGTTTCCCTTGGGACGGCTCGAGAGTTCCGTTGATTTGTACGCTGGCACCGGTATTTAACGGGCGAAGTCGTGAATCGTTTTCTGCGTGGTCGACAATTACTTGCAGATTTGAGACAGAAGAACCGTCGTTTATTTCCAAGAACGTAAAAGTTTTGGATTCTCGTTTTGTACGAATCCAACCGTATACGGTAATTTGTTGATGTTCGGCTTTCATTGTCAGAATATCTTTTATTCGATTTTGATTATACATAACGATTTTTTCCTATGATTTTAGTTTAGGATTGCTTTTCTGCAATCTTCTATCAATTTATTTGCCCGTACTGTTACTTCATCAAAGTCTTGTAAGAAGTCGATTATGTTTTCCAGTACTTTTTCATCTTTTACATAAGGTAAGTTTATTTCAACATTTACACGTGCAGCTTGAAGAGCGGCTAAGGCAAATGAAACAGCACATGAAATATCACTGATTAAGAATTTTTTGCAGACCGGTAATAAATTTTGTAATTTAATAAGCAATGCTTTTGCTGCGATACCTGTAGTCAACGGAATAGAAGCACATGCTGTGGCTGTACGGTTTACTTCTGCTGTTCTGAAAGCTTTTTGTTCTTCCGTATCTTTGGGTAATTTTCTGGCGTTTTGCCATTCTAAAAAAGTTTGTTGGTCTCGTTCGCAAAGGAATAAAGCGTCCTTACGAACAGTTTCCAAAAAACTTTGTATGTCTTCGTAATTTTCCGGTTGTGAAAATACCATTGCTTTTTGTGCAGCAGCAGCAGCAAGTGATAATATATAACCTGCAGCAGCTCCGCCGCCCGGTGTAGGTAGGTTTGAACCTAATTGTTTTGAGAAATCTTCTAAATTCATTTTTTACTCCTAACTGATACCGAGTGCATCTTTTGCAGTATCTAAAATTACATTCATTTGAAGTGGTTTTGTAAGAATATGCGAAACGCCGTATTCTTTGGCACGTGCAATTATTTCTTTTTGAGATAATGCAGTGATTACGACTACGGGAATATTTATTTTATTCTTTTTTAAATATTGAATTACTTGAAATCCGTTGATTTTCGGCATCATTAAGTCAAGGAAAATCACATCCGGACGATTTTCTTGCAATTCTTTTATAAAAGAGACCGGAGTTTCATGAGGCATAGTTTTCCAGCCGTCACTTTCAAAAACAGTTTCTAGATATTCTAAAATAGGTAAATCATCGTCTATTATGGCAACCGAATGTTGAGATTTCATCGGGTCATCTTCGCTGGCAAAATGTAAATCAAACGGAATAGATGTCGGTGTTTTTTCATTTATCGATGTTAAGAGTGTTGCGTTAATTTCATCGACTTCCGATTCGTGAGCGAAAATATTTATTCTTCCGAAACTGCTGATTGCCTTGGAAAGATTTTCTACTATTGAAACAGTACAATAGTTTTTACTTACTTTTATGGCTTTTGCAATAGCAGAATCTTTCGGTGTTAAAATTTTGATTGTTGACGGAACAGCCGCAGTTTCTTCGGAAATTGAGGTTATCAGTTGATCCAACTTTATGCCGAGTTTCGGAGACTCGTTGATGTTGGAACAGATAATCAAAACTTTGGTCAGAATTTTATCGTACGCATTTATCATGCTGCGAATTTTATAAGTAAGTAAATCAATTTTTTCAGAATTCATTCCGTCGGATATTTCTACAAATAAAATATCTTCATTTATATGTGCATCGATAATACATTTTGTTCGGTCAAAATCTATTCTGCAATTTAATAGTTTGCAAATATTTCTGAATAATAAATCGATTTTTATCGGCTTTAGAAGAATAGATGCAACTCGTAATTCTGCAAGTTGTTTTTCCATATCTACGTTACGTTCTTTTTCAGTTATTATTACCGGAATATTAACAGTAGATTTATATTCGTTTTTTTCTTTTAACAGCGTAAAAATATCGATTCTTTCCAAATCACAGGAAGATATAATCAAATCCGGATTTTCATTTTTTATTTTTAATGAACCTTCAAAACCGTCTTTACAACAAACAACCTCGATTCCGGCCTTGTTCAGTCTTTCTTTTAAATATTGTCTTAGTATTTCGTCACTTTCTATAAGAACAATTTTATTTTTCATCATAAGCCCCATAAAAAATAACCACCTTTTTTATTTTTATATAATTGCTTTTAAGTTGCAGAATGCCGCATAATACCAAAAGATTTCTTTTATAAAAATATTTTTTATGCTAATTTAACAAAACAGTTTATTATCTTTTCGGTTTATTTTTCTAAATTTGAATCTTTTCTTTTACTCAGGAAATATTATGAAAATAAATATCGGTTATATAATTTCAACATTACGAAGCAGCGGTCCGGTAATGCAGTTACTCAACATTGTAAAGTATCTCAATCGGGATAATTTCAATCCTATTGTAATTACACTTTCTCCGGAAGGACAAAATTCAATGCAGGATAAATTCTCGCAGGCGGGAATTCCGGTGATAAATTTGAATTTGTCACGTTTAGAGGGAGTTTTCCTTATTAAAAAGCGACTTTCTTCTATAATAGAAGAATATCAGTTGCATTTGTTGCATACGACAGGCTTGCGTGCCGATTCGGTTGCTAAATATTTTCCGGATTTACCGAGTGTTTGTTCCGTTCGCAATTATCCTTTCCATGATTATTGCATGAAATACGGCAAAGCAAAAGGTACAATGATTGCGTTGTATCACACTGCAATTTTACGAAGTAACAGATATAATGTTGCTTGTTCTCATTTTATTCATAATCAAATAAGAAAAACCGGAGTAGATTCTAAAGTAATTTGTAATGGTGTTGATACGCAAAAGTTTACTCCGCCGGCAGATTATAATGAAAAAATTTCATTACGCCGTAAATTGAATTTACCGGAAGACGGCTTTATTTGGATAACTACGGGAAATCTTATCAGTCGAAAAGATCCGGTCAGATTGGTGGAGGCTTTTGTCCGTTTTGTAAAGCTTAATATTAATTTTGCAACAAAAGGAAGTTCTCCGGAAAAACAATATCTTGTAATTGTCGGTGACGGCGTTCTTCGTCCGCAAATAGAAATGTTAAGTAAACAGAATTCTTGTATTATTTATCCCGGAAGCTCATTGCAGATTCGAGATTATTTGGCTGCGTCCGATGTTTTTGTGTCTGCTTCATTTTCTGAGGGACTTCCAAACGGAGTATTGGAAGCAATTTCTTGTAATCTTCCGGCAATACTTTCGGATATTCCGTCGCATAAAGAATTACCGGGAGCCGCATATTTTGAACCGGGAAACGGCAGAGAATTAACTCATTTATTGGACAAATTTTATAAAAACAAGAATCAGTATAAAGGAAACAGAAGCGTTATTACACAGCAGTTTGATTGCCGTACAGTTTCGCAATATTATCAGGAACTTTATTTTGAATGCTTGGGACGCCCAGCTTGCCTTGATAACGGGAAAACTCAAAAAACGCAGGAAAAAGGCGGAGCTTATTCAAAGACAGAACGAATGATAGCGGCGACATTGTCACGTTGTCCCGGTTTGAAAAAGGCATTGAAAAAAAGTTATGTGACTTTAAATTATATGCTTTTTCGCAGTAAGGTTTCCGCAGAAGTTGCGAGTGATTGGGAGATTAAACCTTGTACCGAAGAAGATTGTTTTTTTGGATATTATGACCGCAGCCCGGTAAATGAAAAAGGTTACTTGCTGTATCATAAAATTTTGCCGGAAGGTAATGCCGGAATTTGCGTTGATAATAAAATGCTTGCCGTGACTGGTGCATGGAATTTACAGCAAGGAGCTTTAGCTACATGGCTTGAAAATGATTTTTTAATTTATAATTGCTTTGATTCATTGATGAAAGATTCATTGCAATTAAATAAAGGGCTGTGTTGTCGAAAGATTAACGCCGTAACCGGTGAAGAGTTTCATATTCCGTTCCCGGTTTATACTGCAGTTCCCGGAAGTGATATCGGATTGTCACTAAACTTTGACAGAATTACTCATCTTCGTCCGGAATACGGTTATCCGACACGTAGTATTTCACCGGATAAATTTCCGGCAGCGGAAAAAGACGGTGTTTTTTCGGTAAATCTGAAAACCGGCGAGGTGAAACTTTTATTTTCATTTGCAGATTTGTCCCAGGATTTAACAGGTATTGATAATACGAAACAGAAGATTAATCATATTCAGTTATCGGCTGACGGTAAGCGATGTATTTTCCTTTATCGTTGGTTTGATAATTACGGAGTAAAACATTCACGCCTATATTTTGCACGGCTTACTGATGGTTATCTTGCATTATTGGCAGATGAAGAGATGGTGTCGCACTGTAATTTTATAGATGAAACTCATGTCGGCGGTTGGATGAGACTCGGAGGATGTGACGGTTATTACTGTATCGATGTACAGACCGGTTATTATCGCCCGGAAGCTCCGGGGGTATTGACTGAGGACGGACATCCGACATTCAGTGAAAGATATTTGGTGACGGATACTTATCCGGACCGCAGCGGGATGATGAAAGTTTTGGTTTATGACAGACTCGACCGTAAGCTTATAGCTGAAAATAAGTTGTTTTCTCCGTTGGCTTACAGAGAGGCAAAACGTTGTGATTTACATCCTCGTCCGGTTTTTAAAGACGGTAAACTTGTTGCAATATATGTAGATTCTACACACAGCGGAAAACGTCAGCTTTGTTGTTTGGTAGCAAAGGAAAAAATAGATGGCTAAAGTCAGTGTTTTGATGGCATCACATAACGGAGCGAGATTTATTTGTCAGTCTTTAGACAGTATTTTAAATCAGACTTTTTCTGATTTTGAATTGATTGTGATAAATGACGCTTCTACAGATGATACTGCAAAAATATTAGAAGAATATGCAAATAAGGATTTGCGTGTTCGTGTTTATTCTAATGAAGAGAATAAAGGTTTGACTTGCTCTTTGAATGAAGCGTTAAAAAAAGTTTCTGCAGATTCACTGTATATTTGCCGAATGGATGATGATGATATTTGCGAGGCGAATCGTTTGGAAAAGCAAATAGATTTTTTGGATAAGTACAAGGAAATCGGAGTTGTCGGAAGTAATGCCGTTATTATTGATGACGAAAATAATATTGTAGGTCAACGGTGCGTCCCCGCAAAACATGAGCAAATAAGAAAAGTTTTACCACGCTATAATCCGATAATTCATCCGGCGGTAATGATTAAGCGTGAAGTTTTGGAAAGTGTCGGCGGTTATAATGAAAAGTTCAGAACGAGTCAAGATTATGAACTTTGGTTTAGGTTGGCTGCAGGCGGAGTAAAGTTTGCCAATTTACAAGAGAATCTTTTGAAATATAGAGAGACTCGTTCTGCCGTAAAGCGAAAATCGATGAAGTATCGCTTGAAAGACTTCCGAATCCGCAAAATAGGGTACAAAATGTTGAAATTACCGTTTTATTGTTACTTCTGGCTTGCAGTTCCGCTGATTTTAGGCATAATTCCTATGTCGATTTATAAATTGTTAAAACGTGTCGATCCACGGCTTCGGCTTGCAGACACGGTGAGTTCACAACGTGAACGAACGAAATGTTTACTTTAGTAAACATCGAACGTAAGACACGGTGAATGTACGTT
>JBGUUT010000136.1:0-2512 GCA_045133795.1 Spirochaetota bacterium | reverse complement strand
TCTGTCAACTCCTTCTCGTCTTATTACAGCCAGCCTTTGCCCCAATCTCCCACGAAAGGGTTAATATCACAGTCTCGCCTGCACCTTCCGTATCAACTAACTGTATCAATATTATACCATATCCTGCATTTTTTTCAATTAGTATATGTAAAAATTTTTGAATTTTCTGACATCTATTTGTAAAATATCTGTCAATTCATTAAATTTTCTTTACATTATTCGACATTAGATTTGTCAATTCTTTTTGAGCAGAAGTTTTTTTTCGTCATTTTAAACAGAACATTTTTTCTGTTTTTTTTCATTTTCTCGCCATAAATCCACATCAAATTTTGTGGATAATGTGGATAACTTTGTGCATAAGTCTATTTTTCAAGGATTTCACCCTAAATTTTATGTGCAAAACTAGGTTGCATAATCACTTTACATAATATTATCCACTTTTTCCAAAAGTTTTCCCAACATTTTTTGTGCACTTCAACCAAAGTTAATTTTTCTTAATCTTTTTTATTGTTAAGATAATTTTAAAACAATTTTAAAATTGTGCGTCTAATTATAAAAGAAAAAACACAGCACTCTTATTATAGAAGTGCTGCATTTTCAGTGCTATATTATTTTTTTATCTTTACCTTTTTAATAGTAGACCATTTTCCATATACATTTTCACCATTAATCTTTTTATAGGTACGAACCTTCACATAATAGGTTTTACCCTTTTTTAAATTCTTAATAGTATATGTAGTTTTCGATGTCTTATAGGTTTTTACGTTCTTTTTAAACTTTTTAGAAGTACAAACCTTAATCTGATACTTATAACCTTTGATTTTTTTCAGTTTCAACTGAATTTTCTTTGTTTTTATATTCTTTGCTTTTAAAATCTTTCCTTTTTTCGCTTTTGCTGTCTTAATTTCCTTTGCCTTCTTCTCTGTTTCTAATTCTTCTGCACTTGCTGTATCCTTTTTTGCTTCCACATCCCCGCCAGTTGTTACATTACTTTCGGTATTTGTTTTTTCTTCTGTAGTTACGTTCTCTTCCGACGTCTGCTGTTCTTCTATTGTTTGTTGTCCTTCTGTTGTCTGCTGTCCTTTAGTTGGTATCTCATCCCCGTATACCGCTTTCATCATTACTTCTACAATTGTAGGATATTTAAACTCGTTCGTTTTCCGGTTAAAAATCATGTAATCGCCACCGTTATCCCACCAAAAACATACAATTCCTGCTTCTTTTGCTGTTGATACATACTTCTCGGCTGATTTTTCTCTTGTAGAAAGTGCCACTGATGCCTTTGTACCAAACTCGTCAATAATAACAGGAATCCCATACTTTTCCGAATAGCTTGCCAGACTAGGCATAAACTTTTCAATAGCACTATCTGACTGGCTATAATTATGAACACTCATAATCAGCTTATCTTCCACCGTATCCGTAAACCCTTTATAAAACAAGTTTTCTATCTGACAGCTGTCAGTTGACGCTGCCCATGTGCTTAAAATCAGGCAACGATTTTGATTCTTACCTCCCGAATCACGCACAATATTAATAAACTCCTGATCCAAATCATGGACTACGCGAAAATCTTTATATGCGACACCCCAGTCCCAGTTCCGATCCGAATTCATAATTTCGTTCGTTGCCTCAAACAACAAGTGTTCATCATAATCCTTAAAATAGGCTGCAATCTGTGTCCACAATGATGCAAAATTTTCCCTATCCGTTTCATAACTGTCTGTATCTGCATAAATCCAATTATAATCTTGAGCCATTCCTGCATCATGATGAATATTAATAATAACGTATAAATCATTATCCAATGCGTAATTTACAACTTCACCAACCCTGGCTAACCATTTCGAGTCTATCGTTCCATTCGCATCAATGTGATTATACCACGACACCGGTACTCTCACCGCTCCAAAGCCAGCCTCTGCAATTGCGTCTATATTTTCCTTTGTTGTAACCGGATTTCCCCATATTGTTTCGGTATTATAATAATACCCTTTATTCTTATTGATAGCATCTAAAGTATTGCCCAGATTCCAGCCAATCTTCATATCCTCGGTTACCTGTTCCGCAGTATAACTGCTTACATCCTTTGAGCTCGCAGCCGCATCTGCCTTTATAGACATACTCCCTGCCAGCATTATAGATACTGCTACCATTGCCAAACGCTCAAGTTTCAAAAATTTTTTCCTTCTCACATTCTTCCTCCCGTATACCAAAACCGCTTACACTTCATAATCTTTATTTCCATATTTTTGCAGAGTATTTTCTTTACTTTATAGAAGATAATTTAAATGAAATTTCGTAATTGTTCATACAAGAGCTGTCGCACTAAGAAACTTTCTACAAAATACAGAGTTTTGTTTGTTAATTAATTCTATATCTTGTATTGTTTTTTCTTGGTGCGACAGCCCCTGTTTTTCTCATCGTTTTATTCACTTTTCAATTCCTGTGCAAGATGATATATACTTGTAAGTGAATCATTTACCCTACTCATATCATCTACCGCTTTTGT
>JBGUUT010000135.1:0-2185 GCA_045133795.1 Spirochaetota bacterium | reverse complement strand
AGATTATCTTGTAAATGAAGACGTGCAAAAGCGTAGAGCTTTAATGTATAAATAGAATAAAAGGTACGTTTTATACGTACCTTTTTTAATGACTTTTGTTATATCAAACTTTTATCTGTCTGAAGAAAAATCTCTTTGCAATACATTATTTATTTTTCTAGTGGCTTTATCAATGTCACCGGTTTTGTAATATAATCTGGCAAGCAACATTTCTCTAGATGATGATGGTGACATATTATAAGCCTTTTGGGCATAAGAAAGTGCTGTTCCATAACGTTTTACTATTGCATAAATTGTCGCAATTTCTTCGTAGCTGCGTGCAACAGTTGCTGTATCATTAGTTATAGCAGGAATTTTTTGATATTCTTCTAAGGCTTTTACAAATTGTCTGTCTTTTTTATATTTTTGAGCTGTAATGAATGCTTTTTCAGCTTTCTCTTCAGGAGTTAATTCCACAGGTTTTGCTTCTTCTGAGGAGTTAGCTGTAACGGCATCATTTGGTAAGTCTGTAATATTTTCCAATGGCTCTGCAACTTTTTCTTCTTTAGGTGCTTCTGTTTTTTGTTTTTCAACAAAATCAGGAGTCAAATTTATATCAAGAGTTTTCTTTTCCGCATTTTCTTCTGTACTTTCATTCGAGGCAATATCTTCAGAATTTTGAGCAGGCTTATTAATATTTTCAATGTTGTTTCTACTTATTACTGCATCATCATCACTTACGGGAATGTATTCAAAAGCTTTTATGATAACAACTAAGAATACTACGCAGATTAAAAGTAGCATTATTAAAAATTTTTTAGAATTTGATTCGATGTATTTGTTCATCAGCTATGCTCCTAATTTTGTACTATTTAATTCTACACCAAAAGCAAACATTGCAAAATCATATTTTACAGGGTCATCAGGTGAAAATTCTTTTAACTTGCTTGTAAGCTCAATTACAGCTTTAAAATCATTGCTTTTGCGGTTTAATAATCCCATATTTCTGGAAACTCTTGCAACATGAACATCAAGCGGAATAAGTAAATCTTTTGGCTGCATAAAATTCCAAACGCCTAAATCAACGGGCGATTTTCTAATCATCCATCTTAAAAACATATTTATGCGCTTCATTGCACCGCCGTTTGCAGGATTTGGCAGCATGTGATAAAACCCCTGTCCGACAGTTTTAGGTGCGCGAGAATAAAAATAATCTACGACCGTTTGAAAAAACTTCAAATAATCATTGCATTTTTCTGCACATTCTTTCTCTCTCCTAGGGAGAATGGGCTTTTCCCCTGAGCAGGAAACATTCCATCCATACTCAAACAATTCTTCCAAGCCACGACTTTCGTTATACAACGCATACAAAATCTCAAAAATCGGAATAAGATCATAATCTTTAGAAAATCTGTATTCTAAACCTTTCAAGTTCTTAAACTCGCCATTTTTAACATAATTCGCAATATCATTGTCAGCACGATTAAACAAATCATTTAATTTTGCAATGAACATTTTTCTATTTCCGTAAGCAAACAAAGACGCAATAAATCCTGCAAGTTCTATGTCTTCTTTGTTTTTAAATCTATGCGGAAATTGAATCGGATCATCTTTTATAAAATCCGTTATTTCATATTTTTCTACTAAATTATCTAATTCGTTTTTTGTTATCATAATTATTTCTTGTGCTCTCTTGTCCAATGTTTTTATTGTTGGGCTGAAAGCCAAAACTACTTCCAAGCTACATTATCTTCTTATTTTTTTGAAAAACTCTTTTAATATTCTATCACACATTTCTTCTTCTATCCCGCCATAAATTTTGATTTTAGAATGCGCTAATCTAGGTAAATCCAGTACGCTTCCCATCGCTCCATACTGCAAATTATATGAGCCAAAATATACCGTTTTTATTCCGGCTTGCAAAATAGCCCAAGCACACATCGGACAAGGTTCTAATGTTACATACAATTCGCACTCATTCAAGCGAGATGTATTCAAAATCTTTTGAGCGTCTTTAATTGCTGAAATTTCTGCGTGCGCAGTAACGTCATTATCGACTTCACGCCGATTATAAGCACAAGAAACAATTTCCCCGTCTTTTTTTATTACACATCCTACTGGAACATCTATTTTACATAATTTTGCTTGTTCTATTGCATATTTCATTTTTATGGTTTTGTTTTTAAAGCTGCTGCATCACATTTTT
>JBGUUT010000134.1:0-16264 GCA_045133795.1 Spirochaetota bacterium | reverse complement strand
CTCTCTTTTCGCAGGAAAGTTTTGTTTTTGAGCAATACGATACGCCGTTTGTGTTTGATTTAGAATTTCAATGTTACGGCAGAAAAGTTTTGTTGACATGGAAAAATCCTGACAATTTTCAAAATAATCTGCTTATTTATCGCAGTAATAGTTATATTTCAAGTTTGCAAAATACTACACGAATAGCAAGGTTAACCAATGGTGAGAATAAATACATAGATAACGTAGAGTCGGGAAGTAATTATTATTATTCCGTTTTGATAGAAGATAAAAATGAAAAGAATAAAATTTATATGCTTTTTATTCCTTACAGAAATACTACAGTAAAACCTGTAATTCTTAAAGAAGAAAATAATATAAAACTGACATCTTTGAAGGCGTTTGAAAATCGCAATGTTCAGTTACAGTGGGATTTTACTCCGTTGTATGAAAAAGACGAAACAAATAAGCTTATTTATATTTTTCGCAGTCTTACACGAATTGAAAATGAGGAAATCTTCGAAAATGCAACTTTTGCATTAAAAACTAATTTACAAGACAGAAATGCGATTGATGTGGTGAGTGACGGCGTGGCATATTATTATTATGCCTGGATAGAAGGCAGCTTGCCGGAATTTTTACCAGATGTAACATATACTACAAAGCCGATTAGCGTGAATATAGAGAGAAAGTTTTTATATCAAAAAGAAGAATTAAAATTTACGCCGTTACCTCTTTTAGTATTTAGAGAAGACCCTCTTACCGGTCAGCGGTTGAATCGCAACGAATTGGAAAATATCCAAGACAGAAATGCAAAAATGTCGGATTTCAGAAACGATTTGCATGAAAATTGGTCTGAAAAGCAAAAAAAAATCAGTAATGAATACGGAAGTTATTTGGGGCAATTATTACCTTTTAATTTCTTAAAAGATGAAGAAATATTTGTTGCTCCGCTTTATACGGATAAATATAAAGAAATCCAAAAATATTTGCGTAATAAAGATTATAAGAAAGCTAAAGAAAAAATGGAAAAATTGTTGTCTGCCGGATTGCCGATACAACTTTATGAACGTATAAATTATTATCTTGGGGTAATAAGTTATTGTTCCGGAGATTTTTATAACAGTTATCTGTATTTAAATTGTACCTCTGCAGAGATAAATGAAGCTGCAAATTTTTATTTACAATCATTGTCCGATAAAATTTATGAAACATTAAAATAATATAAACTTTTGCTTCTCAAAAACAGAAAATATGATTATAAAAAAATCAGAGTTCCTTGTTTTCTGGGGTGTATGTAAACCATGATGTTAATGTTGGCGTTATTAATAATAATCGGTACTTTTTCTACTAAAATAGCTACTAAGTCCGGGCTTCCGGCTTTATTGATATTTCTTTCGATAGGGGTGATTTTTGGTAATGATTTTTTAAAGCTGATTAGTTTTGATAATGCAAAATTGGCAGGTCAGATTGCAAATATTGCCTTAATATTTGTACTTTTTGAAAGTGGATTTCAAACAAAAGAAGAGGAATTACATTCATATGCCGGTCCGTCTATGACCTTGGCTACTTTAGGTATTGCAGTAACGGCAGGTGTTCTCGGTGGTTTGATATATCTTATAATACGTCCAGGTGATATTTTCTATTCATTAATGATAGGTACTATTATTTCATCTACCGATGCTTCGGCGGTGATGATGATATTCAGAAAGAATTCTATAAAAAGACGCGTATCATCTATTTTAGAAGTTGAATCGGCAGCAAATGACCCGGCTGCAATCTTACTTACAATGTTGATGATTCAATTAGTTTCCGGAGAAGCCGGAAATCATTTCGGAACATTTATAATGAGACTTATGTGGCAATTGCTCGGCGGTTTGCTTGTTGGTTTTGTTTTGGGAAAAATAGCTTGTTTTTTGTTTGATAGATTGAAGTCTGAAAACAGAGGGTATTATTACGTATTAATAATAGGTGTTTCTATTTTTATTTATTCATTGGCTGAACTTGTAAAAGCAAACGGAATTATTGCCGTATTTTTTGCCGGTTATACAATCGGAAATACTCAATTTACATATAAGCGAGGAATTACCTCATTTCTTGAAGGAATATCAACACTTTCTAATATGACAATATTTTTAATGTTAGGACTTTTGGTATCTCCGAAACAGTTACAAGAAATTTGGAATGAGGGAATTCTTGTTGCTATTTTAATGATGTTTATTGCACGACCTGTTGCTGTTTTTTTGTGTACATTACCTTTTAAAAAAATTCAATTCAGAGAAAAATTACTTTTGTCATGGGGGGGAATAAAAGGAGCAGTTCCTATTGTACTTTCTACTTATCCTATGATTCACGGAATAGATGAATCGGGAAAAGTTTTTAACATCGTTTTCTTTGCCGTAGTGCTTTCTTGTGTGTTGCAGGGGACGACGATTACAAAAGTTGCCGGATGGTTGAAACTTTTAGTTCCGCCGACTCCGCGTTCGCCTTATTCATTGGAACTTTTGACTACAAGTCAAACTGATGTTGATATGTTTGAATTGTCAATAGAAGAAAAGGCTAAATGTTGTAATAAAAAAATTATGGATTTGCATTTACCGGAAGGTGTATTAATAACTTCAATAGTAAGAGAAGATAAACTTATTTCTCCGCAAGGTAATACAGAAATTCAACCTAATGATATCTTGTTTATTTTGGCTCCGGTTCTAAAAATAAAAGTAGTATCACATTTGCTTACCGGGAAGTAGCTTGTATTTAGATTTTAAGGAAATAAACATGTTTAAGAGATTTTTGTTTTTTATTATTTTCTGTTTGTTTGCTTTGACACAAGGAATTTGCGATTCATGGTCTGTTTGTTTGGGCTCTTTTAAAATCAAAGAAAATGCAGAAAAGCTGGTTGAAAGTCTAAAACAGGAAAATATTCATGCTGCAATATATTTGCATGAAAGTGAAGACGGTATTTTTTACAGAGTATTATTAAAACAATCGTTTGATTTTATTAATGAAGCCAGAAAAATGCGTGATGAAATCAATAATAAATCTGTTATTAGAAATCTCGATATTTCCGGGTTGTGGGCGTGTTCGGCGTCATCGGAAGAGCTTCAAAGTAAAACTGTAGTTTTGCAATCAAACAAAATTGAGGAAATACCGGTTTCAATAGAAAAACCTTATTCTGTTATGGTGCGTTCTTATAAGGAAGAACAAGCTGCAATTAATGATAAAGAAAGATTGAATGAAAATGATGTCAATGCGTATATTTTAAAGACGTTTGACGATTCTTCTTATTTCTCGTTTAATCTTCATGCCGGAGCTTTTGATAAGGTGGAAGAAGTTGAAGATTTGCAAGAGAAGCTTGAAGATTTAGGTATTGAAGATACAAAAATTTCTAATTATGAAGATATTGTTGATAATGTAGAAAAATACAATGAAGTTATAAAAACTCAAAATGTAACGTTTGAAGACGGAAATTATACTATTCCTACTTCATTTTCTTCGGCAATAAGAGCAAGTATCAGACAGTTTCCCGTAAATAAAAACTTTCAAATTGAACAAATAAGTATTTTTGATATTGATAATATAAATGCAACGGGAGCAGATGTTGACGGTGCTGAAAAAATAGATGATTTTATTGATGAAATTAACGGAGTTCATGCAGTTTCGATTGCAACATATAAAGATGATTTGTTTGATAAAAATGTTATGGTTTTTATGGCTGTCGGTGATGACGGATGTTTTAAGCAAAAAGAGTTTGATGGTGCAGAGGATTTGCAGTTGGCGATTGTAGATGATGTACTTGATTGTGCTGTTTTATTTAATGATAATGACTGTTATTTGCAGGGGACAAACAGGGCTAAAAATATGCTTGTCGGTATGATAAGTAAAGATTTTACGAAAGGTCAATTTTCTGCATTTATTAATAACATTTCAAATGACAGCAGTTTGTTGGTGTATCCGCAATTGAGAAAAACGTTGCTGGTTCTTCCTGAAAAAAATGAGTTAGTGCAACGAGATTTTTTAGTTTTTACATTATCCCGAATCGGTGAAAGTTATGCTGTAGAAAGAAATTACAGCGATTGGTCTGTCCCGATTGTCGGACATTGGAACGCCAAAAGTGAGTTTTTTCAAGACAGCCAAAAGCTTAGTGTCAGCTTTTTTGATATGGATTATGACTATAATGCGAATCGTGTACATGGTATGTTTATGAATGAAAAAAAAGGAATAACTATTAATTCCGATAATCACCCGTCAAGTTTAGAATTGGCGGATTCTTGGTATTTGAATAGTTTTTCTTCCAATGAGCTTTCATTTTCTACAAAGTCTTATATCATAGCCGTGAATTCTTATTCTGGAGAAAGAATACCTGAAAATGATTTAATCGGTGTTGCAAAAGAATTACAGATTTGGAAATAGCGACTTAAATGTCTCTGTTTTGACAAAAAATAGTGTTTTTGTTATAAGCGACACACGATGATAACTTCATATCAATTTTCAGAAGAAACAGAATTAAATATAAAAAATGAAATAGAAGAGTACGGCGGCGGTGAAATCTTCTTTGGTTGCAGCATTGACGAAGAAGGTATTATTTTTGATGCTCAACCGATTTGTTACGGCAATGAAGAAATGGTTTTGGCTCCTTATGAAATTGCAGAGAAATTTAGTGCCGTTCTTCATAATCATCCGTCCGGTATTACTCAACCTTCCGCCGCCGATATGCAATATGCGTCAGTTCTAAAAAATCAAGGTATCGGTTTTTTTATTACAAACAATACGGTCTCACGTCTTACGACTGTAATTCCGCCGATAGTTTTGCAACGTTCACGTAAGATTACGGAAGCCGAGCTGGAGGAAATTTTTTGTAATGACGGGAAAATTGCTAAAATAAAAAATGGGTATGAAGTTCGTGAAAATCAGCTGAAAATGGCAAAAACGGTAGCACAGGCTTTTAATGATAATGAATTGGCATTGATAGAAGCTTCTACCGGAATAGGAAAATCTCTTGCTTATTTGATACCGGCTTTTTTATATGCCGATAAAAATAATGCTCGTGTCGTTGTTTCTACCAATACTATTACGTTGCAATCTCAACTTATAAATAAAGATATTCCGTTTGTTAAAAAAATGCTTGATTCGCCGAGTAATGCTTGTCTTGTAAAAGGGCGACGTCATTATTTTTGTAAAATGAAAGCGTATCATTTAGACAGTGAGCTGGAATTTTCTGAAGACGCACAAGCTCTTAATGAAATTTTGGAATGGGGAAATAATACGTCTACCGGAACCGTAGATGAATTAAACTTTGTGCCGGAAGCCGGAGTTTGGGAAAAAGTTGCGTCTGATGCGGACTTTTGTATGTCCAGTCAGTGTGTTTTTTTTAGAGAGTGTTTTTTGCAAAAGGCAAGACGTGCGGCAAGTGAAGCAAATATTCTTATTGTAAATCATCATGTTTTATTTGCAGATTTGCAACTTCGTTATGAATCCGGAAGTTTTAATGAAAACATTCTTCTTCCGCCTTATCAAAAAATAATTTTTGATGAAGCTCATAATATTGAGAAAGCAGCCGGTTCTTATTTTACTCATTCATTTTCTAAAGCAGGTTTCTACAAGTTTTTTTCACTTTATCGAGGTAAACGCGGAAAAAGTTTTTTAAAAAGTTTTATAAAAAAAATGTGTGCTTCTCCGTCGAAAGCTCTTTATGCTGCGGGGGAGTATGTGGAGCGTGAAGTTTGCGGAAATTTGGAACAGCTTTATGCACTTGCCGGCGATGAGTTGGAAAAATGTGATGACTACATTCGTACTATTATAGATAAAGAATATCGCGGTGGGCGACTTTGTGTTAATTATCGTGTTTTATCGCAAGAATGGGAAAGTGAAGAGTTTCGTGAGGCGATAATTTTACCGCTTAGAAATATTGTTGAATCTATGGATACACTTTTACAAAGTATGAAGCAGGTTAATACTTTTTTAGATTCTCTTTCAGAAAAGGAAAAAATGCAATATGAGACGGATTTTCGTACTGTTCAAGGTTTTACCGGTAAGCTTGATTGTTATATGAAAGAATTGTCAATGTTGCTTTCGGCGGATGAACGCAGTGTAAATTGGATTGAGATATTCGGTGAGCCGGAGTCTCCGCTTTTTAATATTGTGTCGTCTCCTTTGTATGTAAGTCATTTTTTACATGATGCACTTCACAGTGTATTTGAAAGTGTTGTGTTTGCATCGGCAACATTGACGGTAAACAAGAAGTTTGATTTTTTTATGAATATGACAGGATTAAATCTTGTGGGGGAAGAAAAGAAGCTTACGGTAAAAAGTTTTGAATCTCCTTTTAATTATAATGAAGTTGTACTTTTTGCGGTGCCGGTAGATATTCCCGAACCGAATCATCCGGATTATAATGAAGCATTGAATCAATTTATTTATGAAAGTGTTAAGGCTACAAAAGGTTCGGCATTTGTTTTGTTTACTTCTTATCAGCAGTTGAGCCGTTCTTATGAAATGGTCAATCCGCAACTTCGTGAAGCCGGTTATAGGTCGTTTAAACAGGGAGATAAACCTAAAGATACTTTGCTTTCTGATTTTATTTTAGAAAAAGACTCCAGTTTGTTCGGAACAGATTCGTTTTGGGAAGGCGTAGACGCTCCTGGTGACACTTTGCGTTATGTAATGCTTACGAAGTTGCCGTTTAGAATGCCGACAGAACCGTTGGAACAGGCACGTGTGGAAGATATGGAGCGACGGGGAATAAATCCTTTTATAAATTATACGGTACCGACGGCTGTTATAAAATTCAGACAAGGTTTCGGACGATTGATACGAACAAATTCTGATTACGGAATAGTTGCACTTTTGGACAGCAGAGTGATTTCCAAATCTTACGGAAAAACTTTTTTTACTTCACTTCCGCGTTGTAAGTTTGTTTCCGGAACTACAGATGATGTTGTAAAAGCAATAAAAGAGCATATTGAGGTAATGGAAAGTAAACGTGATTAAAAATACTAATCTACTTTATAGAATGGGTATGTTAATTGCTTTTAAAATCGGCAGGTTTTGAGTTGTTTTTATGAAACATCAAATTAAAAAAAGGAAACTATTAATTAACGTGGAATAAAAATTGCGTATAAGTTGCGATTTTTAATTAATAAAATTTATTTGAATAAAAATCCTTAGGAGGGAAAAATGAGATTAAAACAATTTTCCGGAAAATTATTATTAATTCCGGTAGCAGTGGGGACATTGCTTTGTTCATGTATGGAACCGACAGATGAAAAAAATACACTTACGGTAGCCCCGGAAAGTTCATTTACTTATGACATTAACGGTAATGTAAGCTTTTTTGATTCAACTTTAGAAGAAGATAAGGAAAATGATGGAAAAGAGTTTAAAAAACAAATTATTATTAATTTCAACGGAACTGATAAACCTACAATTGAGCCGGCAGAAACTGAAGGTGTTGAAATCGATAACAGCGAGAAAGGTGAAGCTCATTTGATTATTAAATCAAGTGAAAAAATCAACTATGTTTTAAAAGGTAAAAGTGCAAACGGATCATTATTGATTTTCAGTCAGAAAAAATTCAAATTAACTCTTGATGATTTAAAATTGTCAAATGATGCCGGAGTGCCTGCTATTAGCAGCCAGACAAAGAAAAGATGTTTTATCGAAACTGTCGGAATTGCAACTATCAAAGATGCACAAGCTTATTCGTTACCTGAAGCATATAAGATTAAAGACGCAAATGGAGAATATGTTTTAGAGGATGATGGAAAAAAAATTGCTTACTATGATGCAAAAGGTGCAATCTTCAGTGAAGGTGAAATAATTTTCTGCGGTAACGGAACTTTGAATGTAGAAGGTAGAACTAAACATGCGATTGCCAGTGACCAATATGTTCGTCTTTTGAGCGGAACAGTAAATGTAACGGGTTCTAAGAAAGACGGAATTCATACTAATGACGCAGTGTTGATTAATGGTGGAAAATTGAATATTTCCGGTATTGTAGTAACGGATCCAAATAAAGAAGTAAAAAAGTTTAACGGAATAGAATGTGAAAAAGGATATATTGTTATTATGGACGGCGAAATAACTATTAAATCTCCGGGTATCGGAATTTATGCAAGTAAAGAAGAGTTTAGTAAATCAGATGTAATGGCAGAAAAATCATTTATTTTCATTAACGGCGGAAAAATTAATATTGTTACTAATGAAGAGAGAGGGCATGGAATTTGCAGTATAAACCATATGATTATCAAAGGCGGAGAAATTGACATCCAAGCTTTGGGAGAAGCAGCAAAAGGTTTGAGAACTGATTGTAACAAGGTTGAAGATGAAAAAGAAAAAGAAAGCGGTAATATCACTCTTACCAGCGGAAATATTAATATTTTCTGTGTAGATAAAGCTTTAGACCCTGAAGGAAAGTTAAATATTTTAGGCGGAACGATAAACGCAATCGGAGGAGATTGTTTTGACAGAGAGCAAGTTTTAAAAGGTTCAAAACCATGCGGAATTGCAACATTTAACAGTGCGATTACTGAAGGTGATGGAATTTCTTTTGAAGGTACAGAAATCAGTACTGTTGCTAAAACTTTGAATAAGGCTTATGCAGTATTTGTTAAAGACGGTTTGGTAGCTGGAGCAACTCCGGAAGTTAAGATTGGTAGTCAGAAAGTTAAAGCTGATGTTAAATAATTCGAGTAGAATTTGATTGAAGGAAAACATTAGCAGTGATTATTTGCTGTTAATGTTTTCTTTTTTTAAAAAGGAAACGATAAATGAAAATGAGAAAATGGATGTTTTGGGGAATTGTTGCACTATTGCTTTGCGGTTGTACGATAGAAGAAAATAATAAAAGTGAAGATGTTGAAGAAAGTAAAGCATTGGGAGCTTTTGTATATAACAATAACGGAGATGTTTCCTTTACTGACAATGAATTTGTTTCTGACAGTGCGGATGTAAGTTTTGATAAAAAAGTGACCATTAAATTTAATGGAGCACAAGATCCGGAAGTAACAGGATTCGGCGGTGAAGTTGTTCTTGAAAAAGATAAGACAAGAGGTGCCGGAAAAACTTATTTGATTATACGTTCATCTGTAAGTGCTGAGTATGAAGTAAGCGGAACTTGTGAAGACGGTGCTTTGTTGATTTTCAGTGAAAAGAAATTTAAGCTGACATTAAATAATCTTAATTTAAAGAGTAAAGACTGGCCGGCAATTAATATTCAATCAGGTAAACGTTGTTTTGTAGTGATGAATGGAGAAAGTTCATTGACCGGAGCTGGTATAATGAATTTGGGTGAAGACTTTAAAGATTTAGATGCTAAAGCTACTTTGTTCAGTGAAGGTGAATTGATTTTCAGCGGAAGTGGTGAATTAAAAGTTACCGGAAATGCAAAACATGCAATTTGCAGTGATGATTATGTTCGTGTATTAAACGGAAAACTTACGGTGTTAGGTGCTCCGAGTGACGGGATTCATGCGAATGATTCAGTATTCATAAATGGCGGAACAATAAATATTACTTCCAGTGCCAACGGAATTCAATGTGAGAAAGGATTTGTTTATATAAACGGTGGTACTACAAATATTACCAGCGGGAAAACCGGAATAAGAGCGGATTATAAGGATTTTTCTGAAAAATCATCATTACTAGATCAACCTTTTGTTCTTATTGAAAAAGGAACAGTGGAAATTAAAACATCTGAACTAAAAGGACACGGAATAGAGTCAGGAAGTCATTTGTTGATTATCGGCGGAGAAGTTACTATAGCGACAAAAGGAAATTCTGCCAAAGGGTTAAAATCCGGAACGAATAAGGATTCTACTGTAAAAGGTGATATCGTAATTGCGAAAACTGCAAAGGTTAATATTACAGTTAGCGGAAGTTCTAATGCGGCAGTTGCAGTGAAATCTGAAGCCGGAATTTATTTACGTGGCGGACTTTTGGAGGCTGTAGCTGACGGAAGTGGCGGAATGGGACTTTCAGCAAGTGAAAATGTAGTTATTTCCGGTGGCGATAATAAAGTTTATGCAGCAGGATATTTTTTGAATACAACAGAAGCGACAATTAATACCGGTGCAAAATTATTGGCTGTCGGTTCAATGTGCGGAGTTACTAGTTTTAAAGATTGTACTCAAAAATATATGATTGGGGAAATTGACAACGAAATTGCAGCTGGTAAACAATATGAAGTTGACGGTGTAACCGATGAATTTGTGACAAACTTAACTCCGTTGGCAATGCTTTTTACTAAGAATGGGTTGAGTGATAAAGTATCAATAAAAATTGACGGAACAGATTGGTCTAAGGATTTTGAACTAAAATAAATTATTAAAATAAAAAAGGGAGCTTATCGTATTGATAAAGCTCCCTATTGTTTTTCTATAAAAAGGCAAAAAAAACTTGCAAATATTTTAAAATTAATCTTAAAGATTATTAACAAAACTTTCGGAGAATTTTTCTATGAAAAGAATATCTTTTAATTTTTTACTTATTCTCATTGTGTTGTTTTATGGCGGTCTTATCGGGTGTGCAATAGACGACTCTAAAATTACTGATGATAATGTTAAAAAGGAAGATGAAGATATTGTAAATGAAGCAGTGTTGATAGGAAAATATTCTGATGTAAGAGTTTTTGATGATGAAGAATTGGAAGAGGATTCTTTATATGATGTTATAATGCCGATTGTTTCTATTAATTATGACGGAGAAACTGTAACGGTTGAAAATCCGTATGAAAATGATGGAATTAATATTACATGCGACGGTGCTAATGTAACCGTAAATGCAGTGCGTGAAGATTTTATTGCTTATAGATTGTCCGGAAAATCCGAAAACGGAAGCTTTCGTTTTTACAGTAAGAAAAAATACAAGTTGGAATTTGATAATTTAAATTTGAAATCAAGTAACGGTTCGGCAATTAATATTCAATCGAAAAAACGTGGTTTTATAGAGATTATAGGTGATTGCAAGCTGGAAGATACAAAAACAGGTTACAGCAGTGCAAATGAAAGCGAAGATTCGAAAGGTACTTTTTTTTCTGAAGGACAATTAATTTTTTGCGGCAGCGGAACTCTGTCTGTAATAGGAAATGAGAAACATGCAATCGGAAATGATGATTATATTCGTTGGAATAATGCCACATTAAAAATTATTTCGGCAAAGAATGACGGTATTCACGTTAATGATATGATGATTGTAAACAGCGGTAATATAGAAATTGTATCAGCCGGAAAGAACGGAATAGAATGTGAAAAAGGTGGAGTTGTTTTTACCGGCGGTAATATAAAAGTTACTTCAGAAAATGATGCCATTAAAGCCAGTTATGAAAAAAACGGAAGCGGAATAAATCCGTATATTATTATTAATAATACAATTGTGGATGTGAAAACTACAGGACGAGAAAAATCACACGGAATATGTACAGAAAGTTCTGTTGTGATAAATAATAATGCAAGTGTTAATATAGAAGTAAACGGTAATGCTTCTAAAGGTATAAAAAGCGGCGGTTTAATCTTGGTAGGTTCTACAGTTGATGGTGATGATACTTATATCAATATTAAAGTAAACGGTGATTACGTAGTGGAGGATGACGGAGTTGCTGAGCCAGTCGGAATAAAGGCCGGTACAAGCTATGAGCAAAAAAGCGGTCATGTAAGAATTGCCAACAGAGGTAAATGCGGGCGTGGTATTGCAGCTTCCGGAAATATGGAGCTTACAAATTGTAGGATTTATACGAGTTTGACCGGAAGTTATTTTACTAATGATGAAAATGCAGATTATAACGGTTACCCAAAAGCTTTAAAAGTAAAAGGCGAAATGTCTGTTGATAATACTGAGATTGTTATTTACTCTGTAGATGGTAAGGGAATTTCAGTTGCAGGTAATCTTAGTATAAACAGCGGAAATATTGACATTGAAGCCGGACATGAAGGTATAGAATCGGAAACTTTTATTGATATAAAAGGTGGTAAGATTTATGTTAAAGCCGGTGATGATGCGGTAAATGTCGGCGGAAGTGCAAAAGAAGCAAAGGCGATAAAAGTTAGCGGCGGTTATGTTTATGCAGAATCGAAGTGTGATGTTTTTGATTCAAATGGGTATATTTATTTTGACGGCGGAATTTGTGTTTTGGTGCGTTCGGCAGTGGGTGGAGATAGTGTAATAGATCCGGGTGACGGTCTTGCAAATAAAGGTATTGGTTTTAACGGCGGAATTGTTTTAGCAATAGGTGCAACTCAGGATATGTGGAGTAAAGATATTCTTACTAAATATACCGGGAATAATGTGATTATTAATAATTCAGACAATTCATTTAATAATTTAGCTGCAGTTGATGCAAACGGAAAGTTATTAAGTTATTATAACGGAATCGGTAGTAATGTAGGAGTGTTGTATTCCGGCCCGGTTTCGGCAAAATTGTATAAGAGTGTTCAAGAAAGTGATATTGTCTATAGTTATAATGATGAAAAATATGCAGATAAAGGGACTGTGACCGGAGGTTTTGAAATAATACATTCGATTATTAATAATAATCCCAACGGAAGTCCTAAAAGATAAGTGTAAATTATAATAACGTTGTGAGAAGGAATATTAACAGATGGATAAAACTCATTTAGCTGTTTATAATTATAAAGATGAAATAATTCAGGCTATTCAAGATAATCAGGTAGTAGTAATAGAAGCTCCGACTGGTTCGGGAAAGACTACGCAGCTTCCGCAAATTATTTTTGAGGCGGGACTTGATAAATGGGGAATTGTCGGTGTAACTCAACCGAGACGTATTGCTGCGTATGGTGTAAGTAAACGTATTGCCGAAGAAATGAATGTGGAATTGGGACAACTTGTCGGTTATAAAATGCGTTTTGATGATTGTACGAGTGCAAATACGAAAATAAAAATAATGACAGACGGTATCTTGCTAGAAGAGTTACGCAGTGACCCGATGTTGCTAAAATATTCAATCATTATTGTTGATGAAGCTCATGAACGAAGTTTAAATATAGATTTTATACTTGGTTTGTTGAAAGATATATTAAAAAAACGTGATGACTTTAAAGTTTTAGTTTCGTCTGCGACAATTAATGCTCAATTATTTAGTGATTATTTTAACGGGGCACCTGTAATTTCAGTAAAAACCAGCCCATTCCCAGTAGAAGAGAAGTACTTTAAAGTTAAAGACGTTGAAGATTCTAAAGAGCAAATTTCGCTTATTTGCAGCATAATGGGAGATATAGAAAATAAAGGCGAACCGGGCGATGTTTTGATTTTTTTACCGGGAGAGGGAGCGATAAAAGATTGTTGTTCTCAACTTGAAATGCTTAATCGTGCCATAAACGGTTCGATGGTTGTTATGCCTTTATATGCACGTCTTTCTCCGGAAGACCAAAATCGAGTTTTTGATGTTTTACCTGAAGGAAAGCGTAAAGTTGTTGTTGCAACAAATATTGCAGAAACCAGTATTACGATAAACGGTATTGTTCATGTAATTGATCCAGGTTATGCAAAGATTAATTATTATAATCCGCGAACATTTACGTCATATCTTGAATTAAAACCTATTTCCAGAGCTTCTTGCGACCAAAGAAAAGGACGTGCCGGACGAACAGCTCCGGGAGTAGTTTATCGTCTTTTTTCACGTGAAGAATATGAGCGTCGTGAAGAATATACAAAAGAAGAAATTTACAGAACTGATTTGTCTGAAGTTGTTTTGCGAATGTTGGATTTAGGAATAAATAATTATGAATCGTTTGATTTTATTTCTCGTCCGGGGCGAGGTGCAATACAGTCAGCTATGGATACGTTAATTTCTCTCGGAGCCGTAGATTCATTAAATTGCCTTACTTTGATTGGTAAAATGATGGTAGATTTTCCGCTAATGCCGCGTCTTGCACGTATTTTATTGGAGGGAATGCTTGTTTATCCGGAAGTTCTTTAT
This sequence comes from Spirochaetota bacterium, assembly GCA_045133795.1. Taxonomy (GTDB): domain Bacteria; phylum Spirochaetota; class GWE2-31-10; order GWE2-31-10; family GWE2-31-10; genus RGIG8597. The sequence continues at coordinate 2,358 of JBGUUT010000134.1, read as the reverse complement.
AATGTTTTGATTGTAATTGCATTCCTTTCGGCAAAAAAGCCATTTTTGTATCCTCGCGGTGAAGAAATAGAAAGTCAAAGAGCTCAGAAAAAATTGTATGTAAAAGGCGGCGATTTTTTTACTTGGATTAATGTTTTTTATAAGTATCAGAAATCTCAAAACAGAGAACAATTTTGTAAAGCATACTATCTTGATCAACGTGTAATGGATGAGATTTTGAATATTCATTATCAGCTTTCCAGTATTTTGGAAAAGCGAGAGGTGAAAATCGGAACAAAATTTAATCAAGATCAAATATTATTATGTATTTGTTCCGGATTGAAACAGTATATTTGTCGACGACCGGAAAAGAAAAAGAATGGTTTTGTGTCGATGACAGAACTTGATATCAGAATACATCCGGGTTCATTTTTATATTATGATTCTCCGATTTGGCTTGTCGGCGGTGAAATTGTAAATACCGGACGAACTTATGTGCGTTCCGGAGCGTTGGTGCCGGAAAAGCTTGTAAAAAATATGATTTCCGATGTTTATCTTGCATTGACAAATCCTCAGCCGGTTAAGAAAAATAAAGCTTTGGTTGCCGTAACAACTACAAAATCTAAAAAAGACAGTAACTACGAAACTCGTATTAGTTTGTTTGATAAATATTTTGACTTGGAAAAAGACAGAAACGAATCATATTATAAGATTCCTTACAGTATAATAATTCAATTAAGAGATAAGAAAAGTGAATTGATAGAGATGGATTTCGGCAAAAAGAAAGCTCGTTTATTTTATAAAGACACTTTGATTGTACAAGATTACTTTTCTGCAATATTGAAATATTTTGATGTTATTCCTTTGGATAACGGATTAAATGTTCAATATCCGGGAAGTGCGGCAATGGTTTATCCGGATGATTGGAATCAATTGTTTCGTTATTTGAAAAAATTAGCGTATCCTACCGTAAAACGTGGTAAGCGAGCGACAAAAGCGTCTTTTATGACATTGCGTAAGATAGACGATGATGCTTATCAATACTTTTTAGAACGTGATATTTATGAGTCTTTGGAAACTTCTATTAATGCTCTCAATGATTTGTTGGAAGAGAATGTGCCTGCATGGACTGAAGATGAGAAAAAAGAAGTAGAACGAATTTATAATGAATTATCACGAATGTTAAATGATATTTCTGTTTAGGTAAAAAATTATGCGAGAATATACTATTGATGATAAAAAGAGTGGAATAAAATGCTTTTCGTTTATAAAAAAACAAGTCGGTGATAATGTAAAAAACAGTGATTTGTTTAAAATTATAAGAAAAGGCGTTATGCGTGTAAACGGAAAAAAAGTTGACAGTTCGACAGTATTACAAAATGGGGATATCGTAACTCTTTATCTTGCAGAAGAATATTTTAACAAGAAAAAGAATGTTGCTTTCCCTGTTTATCATCTTAATATTGTTTATGAAGATAATGATATTCTTGTAATTAATAAAGAACGAGGGGTTCTTGTTCATTCTGACGGCGTAGAGTATCGCAAAAACTTAGTAGAATATGTGAAAGGGTATTTATATCGTAAGAATGAATATTCTACAGAAAGTCTTTTTACACCTACTTTTTGTAACAGGCTTGATTTTAATACTTCCGGAATTGTGATTGCGGCAAAAAATCATCAAGCTTTACAACGTGTTACCGCAGCATTTCGTGATAGACAAGTAGAAAAGAAATATTACGCTCTTGTTTTCGGCAGAGTGACGGAAAGTTTTTTAATAACGTCGAAGATGGAAGAGCGACTAGATCAAAAAAATAAAATGAAATGTGTCGGAACACAGGTTATTTATGATATTCCGAATAAAGAATCTTTTTTTAAAGAAAATCCCGGAATCTGTGCAACACAGGTTGAGCCTGTTTTATCTAATGCTCAAGTTTCGTTGGTGTCTGTTTCATTGTGGACTGGAAAAAAACATCAAATAAGAGCTCAAATGAACAGTGTAGGTTTTCCTTTGTTGGGAGATTTAAAATATTTCAGTTCAGATTCATCTGTGTTTTCACAATCTGCAGGTTTTGACGGTTACTTTTTGCATTCATGTTTTTTAGGTTTACCGGGATTTGGTGCATTTAACTGTAATCCGGATGATAATTTTATGTGCGTATTGGAGAGATTATTTCCGGCAAAAGAAATTAATAAAATTTTTAACAAAAAAGCTTGACCTAAGTAAAAAGCTATGGTATAAAGCAAACATCTTGTAGCGAATGCAACGAGATGTAAATGACCTGCTAGCTCAGTTGGTAGAGCAACGCCCTTTTAAGGCGTGGGTCAAAGGTTCGAATCCTTTGCAGGTCATTCTTTAAAATGTCGAATTCGTCTAACGGT
>JBGUUT010000133.1:0-2180 GCA_045133795.1 Spirochaetota bacterium | reverse complement strand
TCCCTTTCTATTTTTTTTTGACATAATTGTCAGTATGCTTATTATATAATATTTGTTAAGCTATATCAAGCTGTTTTTTATTAATTTCATAAAAATAATTAGAAATTTTATACTACTCAATTGCCAAAGTAAATTCCACTTTCTTCCTTACCATATCTGACTTTACTTCGACAAATTTCAACCATGACATTACTTTGGCAAACTTAAATGATATAATTATTATGCTGTGTCCCGGTAAAAAGGAGGTACTGACATGGCTAATAATAAACATTTAACTTTAGATGACCGTTTAACCATCGAATCTATGCTTAAAGAAAAATATTCTTTTAAGGATATTGCTTCCGTTCTTTCAAAAGACCCTACAACAATATCCAAAGAAATACGATCTCACTTGATTTTTAAACGTACCGGTGCTATGCATATAAATTACAATGCATGTAAACTTCGATTCGAATGCAAAAAAAGTAAAATTTGTAATCCTTGTCATTCCGAACGAAAATATTCTCTTTGTAAAAGTTGTTCTATGTGTAATACCTTTTGTAAGAATTTTCAAAAATCTGTTTGTGATAAACTCAAAAAACCACCTTATGTTTGTAATGGTTGTTCTAAAAGAACTCATTGTTCTTTGGAAAAACGTTTTTATTTTGCTACTGATGCTCACAAAGAATATAAACATATCTTATCCGAATCACGTAGTGGTATTTCACTATCCGAAAATGAAATCAAATATCTTGATGAGATAATCTCTCCTCTTATCAAAAAACAACAATCTCCTCATCATATTTATATAAATAATCGGGATTTACTTATGATTAGTGAAAGAACTATATACAGATTAATTGATTCCCGGATTATTTCAGCTAGGAATATTGATTTACCACGAAAAGTCCGATTCAGTGCAAGAAAGAAAACTGTTTCTTCCAAAGTTGATAAAAAATGTCGCATTGGACGTGATTATCAAGCTTTCCTTACATATAAAAATGAACATTATGATACTCCTATCATACAACTCGATTCCGTAGAGGGAAAACGTGGCGGAAAAGTATTATTAACTGTTCATTTTGTAAAAGCAGAATTTATGCTGGCATTTATTCGTAACCATAACGATTCTCAATCCGTTATTGAAATTTTCGATATGTTATATCAAAAACTACAACCGGAACGCTTTATAAATATATTTAAAGTATGTCTTACTGATAATGGAAGTGAATTTTCAAATCCATTAGCTTTAGAATCTGATAAACAAGGTAACCTTCGTACACGTATATTTTATTGTGACCCTAGTTCTCCATACCAAAAAGGTTCCGCTGAACGGAACCATGAATTCATTCGTTACTTCATTCCAAAAGGTACTGATTTAGCACCTTTTTCTCAAAATGATATTAATCTTATGATGAATCATATTAACTCTTACAGCAGGGAAAGTTTGGGCAATAAAACTCCTTATGAAATGTTCTCTTTCCTATATGGAGAAGAGATTTTGAAAACACTTGGTTGTTACAAAATTTCTCCTCAAAATGTAACTCTCAATAAATCAATTTTTTCACAAGGAGGTTCACTATGAAATATGATAAAAAATCAATTGACTATCAGATAAACATTGAAGCCCTCAGAGAAATGGAAGAACTTGTACCTATGACCATCCACGAACGCAACGCCGTAAGAAAATGGGTTAAAAACGGTCATGAACTTTATTCCAATCCTTGGGATTACTATGATTCTGACAATTCACCTTTAAATTTTATACAGGCTTTCCGTTTAAAGCATGGCTATTCCAGCGGACCTTGGGATTATTGGAAAGGTCCTGATACACAACCTTATTGGGATAACGAACAAAAACGATTCATATCAAAAGATGATTACTGTTAATTAATTAAGAACCGGGATACAGTTCAATATTCCATAAAATCGGGTGGAATTTACTCTTGCAAAAAAACAGACTAAATTTCAGCTTTTTTTAAGTTATGCCTTTTTTCCCTGCTTAAGTCTTATTTTACACTAAAAAAAATAAAAAATCATCTGCTTTATAGAGTTTTCTCTCATTGTTAAAGCAGATGATTTTTATTTACTTCATTTTTACTTTGGCAAAACTGAAGTTACCTTGGCAAGTGACCGAAATTTTATACTTTTTTTCATACTTTTCAATATTTTTAATAAATAATTTACTTGTTGCTCTAATG
>JBGUUT010000132.1:0-53912 GCA_045133795.1 Spirochaetota bacterium | reverse complement strand
AAAGTTTTGTTGTAGAATATGTTTATTATTATCTAAAAAAAAAAAAAAGCACTACAAACTAAAAGAAAACGACCGCAAATTCCTCACAGTTACCAAAAAGCCGTAATTGAACATTTGCCTTTCGAACTGATGGATTACCAAAAAGCTGCACTTGAAGAACTTCGCAAAAATATGTTTTCCGAGAATGTCTTTTCAATATTGTTGCAAGGTGATGTAGGCAGCGGAAAAACTTTAGTCGCACTTTTGGCAATGCTTGATGCCGTAGAGTGCGGATATCAAGCCGTTCTTTTAGTTCCGACGGAAGTTTTGGCGACACAGCATTATCGAACAATAAGAAATTTCACCAGAGATTTATGGCTTGATACCGCACTGTTGACAGGAAATATGTCTAAAAAAGAACGTGATAATATTTTGTCCGGGTTAAAATCGGGCGAAATAAAAATCGCCGTAGGAACTCACGCTCTGTTTAGTGCAGATGTAGAATATCGCAATCTGGGATTTGCCGTAATAGATGAACAACATCGATTCGGTGTAGAGCAACGTTATCAACTTCTTTCAAAAGGTAACGGCGTAGATTTGCTTTTGATGACGGCAACTCCTATTCCGCAAAGTTTGGCTCAATCCCTCTACGGCGATTTGGACCTTGTGACAATGCACGGAAAAATTACCGGACGCTTGCCGGTGCGTACATGGGTAGTAGAAGATAATGAAGAACGAATAACTTCTATGCACTCTTGGATAAAAAAAACGCTGGCAGAAGATAACGGACGAGCCATATTTGTTTATCCTTTGATAGAAGATACCGGCAAATCTGATGTTAAAAACTTGCAAGATGAATCTGCTAAACTCTCGGATATTTATAAAGATGAAGGTTGCGTTTCCATACATTCCGGAACGCCCGCACCGGAAAAAGAGCAAATTATACAAGATTTTCGTAACGGAGAAATCCGAGTGCTGGCAGCTACAACAGTAGTAGAAGTCGGTTTGGATGTGCCGGACGCAAATATTATCGTAGTAGAAAACGCAGACCATTTCGGATTGAGTACGCTTCACCAGTTACGCGGGCGTGTCGGGCGAAACAGTAAGCAAGGTTATATGATTTTGATTCCGGGCGAAAAAGTCACCGAACAGGGAATGCAAAGATTGGGGATTTTGCGAAACGAACATGACGGTTTCCGTATTGCAGAGCAAGACCTACAAATGCGTGGTCCGGGAGACTTTATAGGAAATCGTCAATCCGGAATGTTTAATATTAAACTGGCAGATATTAAACAAGATATGCAGTTGTTACTGGACAGCGGAAAAGCTGCCGAACATTTAGCAACAGAAGACCCTGCTATGGAACAAACACAACATATCATTACAAGAGAGTCTTTTCATTTACGCATAAAAAACTACATTGATAATATTTAATATATTCTCAATACGTAATAGTTTGACTTTTCTCATGAAATGATTATAAGTATCGCAAAAAAACAACGGAGAAATTTTATGTTCGCTAACGGTGAGATTTTTGAAATTATAATGCTGATTTGTTTCGGTTGTTCGTGGCCGGTAACAATTCTAAAAACCTTAAAATCAAAAACTGTAAAAGGTATCACGCCGATATTTTATTACTTAGTAGTAATCGGTTATATTTCCGGTGCAATATATAAATATTTTTATCATTTTAATTATGTATTTTTCCTGTACATAATTAATATTATCACCGTTTCAACTCAACTTTATCTATATTATTATTACCATAATAAAGAAAAATCTGGAGCAAACTAATGAATAGATACAAAAAACAACAAGGTTTACCGGTCACATTAGCACTGTTATTCTTGATGATATTAACTTTCATCTTGCAAAAAGCAAATCCGCAAATGTTCATAAAATATTTTGCATTACAAACAAACTTTGAAAACTTTTATCCGTGGCAATTTGTTACATACATTTTTTTAGAAAATGTATCCGGATTCACATTTTTCTTTAAAGCATTAATTGTTTTTATGTTTTCTTCATCACTGGAAACCGAATGGACTTCGGGAAAACTTTCTATATTCTTAGTTCTTACAGTCTTACCAAAAAGTATTATAGCTGCAATTTTTGCCCGTTATATTCCCGATTTCCCGTTAGAAGCTATTTTAAACGGTTCTGACAGTCTTTTCAGTCCCAACTCGTTATTTTTATCATTAATGATTGCTTACGGATTTTTGCATCGTGAAGAAGTCATTTATTTATTTTTCATCATCCCTATAAAAATCTGGATATTAGCAGCAATTTCAATCGGTTTTGCCGCCATAGGAATATTGGGAACATTGGCAAAAATGACAATGCCGATAAATATAATACTTACGGCTATCCAGCTTTCCGGATATTTAGGAATTATAATTTTTTCCAGACAAATATTTTTTCTTGCAAGTGCAAACCGCAGAATATTCCGTGCTCACATGAGAGAAATGATAGCTCGTCGTCATCGTCGCCCTGTAGATAAAGCTCTGGCTGCCAAAAGATTTGTTGCCTTGAAAAAAAAGTTAGAAGCTCGTGAATCTGAAACGGCACAGGAAGCACAAAAAGCTTTGGAAGAAATACTTCAAACATTTGAAAAAGAGACTAAAACCACAAATGATAACGGGCCGCTTTGTGACCCGATTGATTTCGACGAAAGCGATTCGTATTGCAAAGACTGCGAAAAGTTTAAACGCTGTTTGGAAAGAAAACAAACTGCAAAATAATAAAACATTTATGCCGGACTAAATCCGGCATAAAAAATTAAAACTCCGCCGAAACAATTTATTCCCCACCCTTTTTTAAATCTCTAGGGGACAGACCTCTATTCTAATTTCGAATACCATTGACAATGGACTTAAGTCCATTATTCTTCGACGTATAATTTAGCTCTTGGTCTCTTGGTGACAGACCTGTATTCCATTCCGGTATTTACTTACGTAAATATTTTATTGGTACACTTTGTTTACTATCATTAATCTCGTTGTTATTTTTTTATTCCAAAGTAGAATTAAGGTCTATCCCCCCTGCCAGAACGTAAGCCGGTTAAATGGATTAATGTTGTTGCAAATAGTTGTTCAAATCTATTTTCAGGCATTCTTCAAATAAGGAAATCTGTTTTTCTTAAAAATTGTATTTCCTCAAAATAGGGAAGCCTGCTTTTTTAAAACACTTCACTTCCTTAAAATAAAGAAACACGGAAAGTTTTAAAGTCTCAATTCCTTAAAATAAGGAATGCCGTTATTCCCAAAATCTAAAATCCTTATGGTAAGGAACAGTGTGTTCCAACTAAATGGAATAAATGTGTTCCAGTAACGATACTTTTTTTTTACTGTGTGAATTGAGGACAGACCTTAATTTCATTCTGATATTTATTGGTACACTTTGTTTATTCATACTATGAAGTTTTTTTATTTTGTTGCACTTGACATTACAATGTCCCGACTCCCCCTAACGCCAAAGTTTTATTTTTATTACTGCTACCATTTTTCCCCTGATTATTCCCTCCGTTTTCGTTGAAATATTCACTTACCGGTTGACAACTAAACATCATAGTTAAAAATATAAAAATTACTCCAACACATTTCATTAAATTGCTTTTTCTCATGTTTTATTACCTCTTAATTTGTTTATTTCTTTTCCTAAAACACAAACTGATATAAATAAATTAAAAGGCCATAAGATTTCTTCAAAAAAAATTACATCTTTCATAATTTTCCAACATCCGAAATTCTTATTTTTTTGCTGATACGATGAATATGTGTGTAAATATTTAGTACTGTAAATATAGTTTGGCAGACAAATAAAAAAAGCTGTCTTTTTATGAAGTTGAAAAAATTCCAAGACAGCTTCTAATTAAAAATCTTAAAACTTATAACCGAACTTCTTTAATAATTCTCGGCGTGCAGTCTTATCAGAATCGTTTTCTACGCCTTTAGGAGAAACTCCGTCTATTACGCCGATTACCCCGGCTCCGCCGTTGGCTTGCGTTGTCAATATTGTGACAGGATTTGCCGTAGCACAAAAAATTCTTGTGACTTCATCACAAGCTTTTACTTTTGCCATTACCTGAATCGGAAACGCATTTTTTAACAAAATAATAAAAGTGTGTCCGGCAGCCGTTGTTTTTAATATTTCAATAGCCTTTGCCGTCAAATCTTCGTCATTACCTTGATAACGAATCAAGGCCTCTCCGGAAGCTTCGTTGAATGCCACCGCATATTTAGCCTGCGGAATACTTGAAGCCAATATTTCTGCCAAATCATCTACTGTTTTTATAAAATGACTCTGTCCGAAAATCATATTGATTTCTCCGCCCAAGTCAAAATAATCTGCTTTAATTTCCATTCCTAACTCCTTTATTTCTTTTTATAACGCAACATGTTTTCTAAAATCTTACGCTGCGGATTATTTGCCGCAGAATAATGAACAATATTTATATCTTTGTGTTGCATATTTTTACCGCTTACAAACATTGCCGTAGAAATAGTCTGCGGCGTAGGCGTAAAATCCTGATACTGACGAGTACTGATATTATGTTTTAATAAAAAATTCCCGACAGCTCTCGCACTGTCATTCGTACTTCCCGGATGAGAAAGAATCAAATAAGGTAACATATAAAAATTCAAATGATTCTTCTTTTTAATCTGCTCAAAAAACGCAATAAAGCGTTCAAACTCTTTTGCCGAGGGTTTACGCATAAGTCGTAAAATATCATCACAAAAATGTTCCGGAGCAATCTTTAAATGACCGGAAGTAAAATTACAAATCATCTGCTCCGCCGCATTTTTATCTTCCAAAGCCATATCATAACGAATCCCCGAATTAATAAATACATGCTTTACTTCCGGTAGATTTTTGACTTTAAACAATAAATCAACATAATCTGCTTGATTCATTTGTAAGTTCGGACAAATTGACGGGAAAAGACATTTTGGGTCTTTACAGCCTCCGATTTTACAAAATGACGCATACATATTTGCAGTAGGACCGCCAATATCACTTATAGTTCCGCGGAAATTATCTAATGAAGCAATTTTCTTTACTTCCGCAATAATCGACTCTTCACTTCTGCGACTTACCAACGGACCTTGATGAGAAGCTATCGCACAAAAACTACATCGTCCGAAACACCCGCGATGTGATGTAACGGAATGTTGAATCATTTTCCATGCAGGAACACGCTCACAATATTCCGGGAAATTACGTCTGAACGGCAACGCATAAACATCATCGAGCTCTTTTTGTGTCAATAAAGGCTGCGGTCTGAAAGAAGCAACTATATTAGTTCCGTCTTTTTGATAAAGTCCGCAAGCTGTTTCATGCACCATGTTCGCTTCTATCAACGCTGTCATTTCCAGCAGCTTTTCTTTATCATTAATGATTTCTTCATAAGACGGCAATGCTGTCAAACCTTCACATTCTTCAGGTTTAATTTTTATTACGGTTCCCTCAATCCCTTTTAAACTCTGTTTTTCTTTAATTCTATTTGCAATTTCAATCATCGACTTTTCGCCCATTCCGTAACTGATAATATCAGCTTTACTGTCGAGCAAAACAGAATGGCGAATTTTATCTTGAACATAATCATAATGAGCAAAACGGCGTAACGACGCTTCTATTCCTCCGAGTACAATCGGAATATTTTTATAACGCTGTTTTAAAAAAGAAGTGTAAACAATCGTAGCACGGTCGGGACGTTTTTGATGTCCTTGAGGAAAAAGAGGATTCCCGTCAATTGAATACGCATCGTCTTTTCTTCGACTGCGAGTCCCCGTATAATTACTTACAACACTGTCAATATTTCCGGCTGTAATTCCTATAAAAAGTCGTACTTCAGGTAATTTTTTCAAAAGCTCTGCATTACGATAATCGGGCTGACTCCATATTGCGATTTTATAACCGGCATTTTCCAATACACGAGCGATTATCGCAATACCAAACGACGGATGATCTAAATAAGCATCACCGGTAACAAGTAAAATATCTACAGATGAAAAATCTCTTTTTGTTTCCGGAAGAAAAAAAAGATTATCCGCTTCTGCAAAGTTATCTTTGCCTATCAATTTCAATATCCTTTGCCGGTAAATCCTGCATTGTCAAACATTGTTTCATTTCATCTTGAAATTCATTAGATTCTAAAACTTCAGAATACAATTTAGAATCTTGGCGTCTGAACTTTTCTAAAAGCGGCTCTTTTTTCCCCATTTAAAAATCCTTTTTGTTAATTTTAATTTCTTACTAAATTAAGAATTAATATACTCAATCATCTTGTCACGAATAAGACAAAATGTTTTTCTGCGTTGTTCATCATCTTCTTCCAATGAAGTAAGTCGAATACCGTTAATTTTAGAATAAAAACTTGTCAACGGCACGGTGATAATTCCCGTAGCTCCCAGTAAATAATATACAAAACGCTTATCATCAGCAATTTTTCCACTGCATAAACGTTCAATTTCTTCTCGAATAACCGGATTTTCAATGTGCAAAGTTTTATTTTTATTCAAAACGCCGTCTTCAAACAAAACTGTCATATAAAATGCACCGCGCGGTTGGATGAATTTTATACCTTTTGTATTACCGAAAATCTCTTTTGCTTCATTTGCACGCTGTTCAAATTTATCGACACGCATTTTTAAATGTGCCGGATATTTTTCATGCCCCATTACGATAGGAATCGATTTCTGCGGCAAAGTAGTCGAACAAACTTCCAAGCGTTTTGCTTTCAGTATAGTGTCGATATATTTTGCAAATTGAGAATCTTTATTTTTATTATAAACTTCCATCCAACCGCAACGAGAACCCGGCCATGGATATTCTTTACTGATACCTTTTATACTGATTCCGCAAGCATTGCCGATTACCTGTGCTAATTTTACCGGCTCACCGTTGGTATAAACAAGTTCATTGTAGATTTCATCACAAATTATAAATAAATCCAATTCCTCTGCAATTTCACAAATACGTTTAAGGTTTGCTTTAGAAACTGTCGCTCCGGTAGGATTGTGCGGATTTATAATTAATATCCCGGCGATAGAATCATTATATTTTGCTTTATTATAAATTTCATCTACATCAGGTTCCCAATTGTTGTTCGGATCTAAACGATAAGTAAGATGTTCATATCCGGAATGCGAAGCTTCTGCAGAAGAATGTGAAGAATACGCCGGTGTCGGTCCTATTACACGTGCCTCACGCTTTAAATGCCCGAAAATCTTAGCAACTGCATCACCTAATCCGTTAAAAAAATAAATATCATCCGCTGTAATCTGACAACCGTTTAAAGCATTTACTTTAGCTGCCAGAAACTCTCTGGTAGCAAGAACCCCCTGAGTATTACAATACGCCCATGAATCTTCTTGATCCATCAACTTTTTAATTTCTTCTTTTATCCACGGGACAACCTTTTCGCCCTTTGCTATCGGGTCTCCGATATTTTCATATGTTAATTTTAAACCTAACTTTTCTAACTTTTCAGCTATAACTACGATTTCACGAATCTCGTATGAAAGTGAATCAGCTCCTGCCGGTACAATATCTCTTCTCATTTAAGAACCTCCGGTTTATCTAAAAAATCGATAAACACTCTATCAATCATAAAGTTATAATCCAAAATTTAAATTATTACAATGTAAAGTTTTACAAAGATTTATCGAGCCGATACTGTATTTACAACAGCTTACAAGCCATAAAAAAAAACATGGGGACAGACCTCAGTTCCCCATGGAAGGGAAAGATTCTGAATGACATTATAATTTACACTCCGGTTGTGACTTCCTTGTTAATTCTGTTTTGAGATAGAGGTCTGTCCCTCGACATCACATAAAAAAACGGAAAGCCCGAAGACTTTCCGCTGTTAGGAAATAGTATACCTAAAAAGCATTATACGTTGTTGTACCATTATAAGATATATCACCTGATTTATTATAAGCCGTATCAAAATTAGGTGATGCCCCAGCTGGCATTCGGGCAACTTTAAATCCAGTACATCCTTCCGGGAATACAAAAGTTGCTGATGTTGAAGATTTCTTAGTCGCTTTTACCCATTTACTGCTAACATTATCTCCCCATACCCAAACATAAAGAACTGCACTGTTGTTCCATACCCAATCAGGAACTGTCAATGTAATAGTTACGTCTTCAGCAGCAACCTCCGGTGCGTCAATATAATCATAACTACCCGGTTTGGTTACTTCATTTTCACCATCAATATTCACCCATGCATCTCCGTTACATTCCTTCCATTGGAAAGATTTCAATACATGCCAGCTTACCCAATAATAATTTTTAGCCTTAGCTGTATCTAAACTTTTATACCAACTTATCGGGAATTCCGTAGTAGCAGATACTCCTCCTGTACTGTCTGACCCTCTTAAATAATAAGAAGCATCACCGGTCTTGATTACAGTTTTGAATGCCAGCTCTTTGTACACATCTCCGGCTGTCAAACCTGTTTTAGTAGTTTTTGCCCACAGTTTAAATATCTCACCTAAAGCAGATGATGCTGTTGATATTGTAATTGCACCAGAATACTCACTGAAACTTGTAGGATTAGGATCTGCAACTTTACTTGGTTTGTTGTTGTCACAAGTTACCTTATTGCTTGTTTTTCCTAAAGACAATTTAGCACCATGCATTTCACTGCTGACTTTCACTCCTGTAGTATACGGTTGGTTACCACTTCCGCTTCCCGAAATTTTATTGATACGTATCACCGGCGTAGCTGTAGGTCCGGTTTCAAAACTTACATCGGTTCCTGTCACTGCTGCACATGCATTTCCGGCTTGATCCACAAATGTTCCGGCTGTAAAAGTTACCTTATAAATGATACCTTTTTTCAATTTTGACGGAAGCTTTATAGTTACAAACGAATATGAACCGCTACTCGTATCAGCTTCTTCAGTAATAAGACTACTGTTTACATCTATTTTTGTAACATTGTAATCTTTATCAGCAAAGTAATCATAAACCGCCTTTTGGTAACCATTCAAACTACCGTTTGTCTCATAAGCACCGTGGTCAATCTCATACTTTAATACATATTTTGCATCAGTATCGGGAGCTGTACCTTTATTATCAACAGTTCCTATACATCGTTGTATATAATAATCACTGATTGAAGCACTGTGAGCGTTGTATTCATCCGTTTCCATCACAGCCGGATAACTTTTATAAACACGTTCTACTGTAACAGTTCCGGTTCCCTTACTTACTCTTTCATTAAAAACAAGAACAATATCTGTTCCTATATCAACATCTTGAACTACAGCATTTACATCTGATTCAGTTGCTGAATTTTCCTTATACTTTGTAACTTTAAAATCTGTAAGTGTCGGCGCTACCGTATCGATTACGATATTTTTTCCGTCAAAATTGCTAAAGCCGGAGAAACTATCTACTGCATTTTTAGCTGTATCTGTAATCGTTCCGCTGACACTGCTTACCGCCAATTTTTTTGTATCATCACCGGCATCTACTGTATAGGTAGCCGTTGCATTATTACTATTATTTACATTCATAGTTACCGAAGCCTCATCGCTACAGTTTAACGACACTTTTATATCTCCGCTTACAACTTCGCTAAACTCTGCCGTGATTGTAATAGTATCACCGGTTTTATAAATACCGTCTCCTGCCGTAGTACTGATACTTTTAATCGTAGGTAGAGCTGTATCTACAACGATTTCAATCGCACCAGCCCACAACGATTTATTTCCGGCAAAATCTATTTGATAACCGGTAAGCTGATATCTACCTTCTTCATCTGACGTTGTGAAAGAATTATCGACAAGCTCATCATTTTCCGTAGCTCCACCGTCTGTAGAATACCATAAACTTGCACCGTCTTCGCCGGTTAATGTTACGCTCTTCGATGTATTATAAACTTCGTCTTTCTCAACTCCGCTCAACACCGGAGGTGTACATACTGTATCTATGATAATTCCTTTACCGCCATATTTCAACGCTGCGTCAGAGTCCATACCGGAAACTAAAACATTTCCGGCAACGTCCTGAACGTTATTAGGATAAGTATTTTTTGTAATACCGATATTTTCTTTGTCATCACCTCCGGAAACCGTGTACATATAATAAAGCGTTGTACTATCGGCACCGGAATAAACAGCTGTCTTATTGTTATTCAATTTCAAAATCGAATTTCCTGAAATCGCAACTTTTTCACTAAAAGTAACTCCGATTTCTACCGTATCGCCGGCATTTAAATAATAATTACTATCCTTTAAATGTTTCGTATCGCTTACAGCTTTTACGGAATAACTGCTTATTGCCGGAACAACCGTATCAATCTCAATAGCTTTTTGCGAATCTGTCGGAAGATTGCTTGCCGTGATATTTCCCTCTACAAATCCATTCGAGATTAATCCATTCACTCCGTCGAATGAAGAAACATCACTATCAGTTGCAGTATCTTTTATTGTTCCGGCAAACTCTTGTACCGTCAGTGCCGACGTACTTTTATCTGAAGCTCCTACAACATAATTGACAGTATAAACACTCTTTCCGGTTGCTTGGAATGGCACCGTTGCATCATTATTCAATGTTAATGTAATATTTCCGGAACTTGTGATGGCTTTATAAAATTCGATTGTCAACGGAATCGTTGTTCCTGCCTTATATACGCCGCTCGGTTTAGCAGTAAAAATTGATTTTAATCCTATCGGGCGTAAATCTACCGTTACATTTTTTAATGCAGAAGTCGGAGAAATATTTCCCGCCAAGTCAGTCTGTCTTGCTGTTACTTTGTAAGAATTAAGACTCTTATTTGTTTCTGCCGGCAATTTTACTTCACCGGAATATACATTGTATACAGAACCCGCATCCGTAGAATATTCTATAGTACAGCCACTATCTCCGGCAGCAGTCATTTTTACTTGCGATACAGATGAAACACTTTCTGCATTACCTTCATTTATTGATACCGTAGGAGCTGCCGGCGACATTGTATCGATTACGATTTCCTTACCGCCATATCCTAGTGATGTAACAGTCTCCAATCCTGCTGCCAAATGATTACCGGCTTTATCCTGAATATTTGTAGGATAAACATTCGTATTTACTTTCAAACCGGAAGTATTACCTGACGCTACTTTATATTCATAAATCAATGTGTTAGTTCCGTCTCCGGATTGATATATTGCTGTCTCTCCGGAATTTAAAGTCAATACAGAATTTCCGATTACATTTACAGCTTCTTTAAAGCTCACCTGTAATGTCGCTGTATCGCCGGCATTTAAATAATAACTACTATTATTTAAATGTTCCGTATCACTTATAGCCTCAACAGAATAGCCATCGATTACCGGAGCCTCTGTATCAATATAAATCTCATTATCCGCAAAATTATCTGCTAATTTTGCAAATGAATCAGATATTGCACTACTTACATCAGCACTATTCTCATCTGTAAACGTACCGGTTATTCCCGTAACTTTTAATGGAGTCTCATTCGGAGATTTTTCTCCGGCTACAATTTTATAAGGAATCTGATGGCTCAATGCCAATCCGCCTGATCCGGAAGAAGTTATCACTGCACCACTATTTAAAGTAAGCTGTAAGTTTTGATATGAAACTTTTTTTGTAAACAACAAAATTATAGGAATCTCATTGTCGGCTCTGTATGTTCCGTCAACCTTATTAGTTGTAATCTTAGAAAGTCCCATTTCTTTCAAGTTTACAGTTATTATCATTTTATCAGATGTCGGCGACATATTACCGGCTTTATCAACCTGTCTTGTTACAATATAGAAAGTTTTCTCACTACCGGTATCACCCAAAACTTTTGATGCTCCTTTCTCATAATCTGCACCGCCGTTAATAGAATAACTAATTACAGCTCCTTCTTCCCCTACAATACTCATCGTAACCTGTTCAGAAACATTAGAATTATTGTTAAGTTCATTACTATCACTTTGCGTTTTAAGTATCACCGTCGGAGCAAGCGGAGACGTAGTATCAATCTTTATATTTTTGCCTTTATATTCCAATGTTGCTGCTTGTGCCAAACCGGCAACTAAAAAGTTTCCGGCTTCATCCTGAATATGATTAGGATAAAAGTTACTTGCAATTCCCAATGATGATGAAGTTTCACCATTCTTAACAGTGTAATTAAAATAAAGTGTTTTATTTCCGTTACCGGCACCGATATAAGTCGCTTTTGCACTATTGTGATTTAATATAATTTCAGAATCACTGGAAATCATTACCGGCTCATTAAAATTTGCCGCGATTTTTACAGATTTTTCCGCATTCAAATAATAGTAGTCATTATCTGCATTATCTTCATTACTGATACTTTCTACCGTGTAACTGATTAGTTGCGGTGCTGTATTATCGATTTTGATATTCTTTATTTTAAAATCGTCCGCAAAACCTTCGCTTGTAGTAAGCTTCAAGCCCTCTGCCGTAACTGCAACTTTATTACCTGCCGTATCAAAAAAGTCTCCGCCGGTAATATCAACAACTTCTAATTTTTCAATATCACAGTCTCCGTTTCCTACGACATAGTTCGTTTTATGTGTCGTATTGTATTGATTTGTTTCGCTGATTTCAGCCGTTCCGCCGTTATTAAAAGTTACTTTAATATCATTTGAACCGTTTTTCTTTGCATTAACTTTTTTACTGAATGTCAAAACCACCGGAATACCGGTACCGGTATTATAAAGTCCGTCTGGCAACGTTGTAGTAATCCCGGAAAGCAACGGAACACCGTTGTCTACCATAAAAGAAGCGGAAGAAATATCGGAAACATTTCCCGCATAATCTTTAAGCTGTGCTTTTACAATCCATTTTTCTTCAGCATTAGTCGTAACAGTAGAATAATCGGTCATCGATTTCCAATCTTGTTTTGTTATACCGTTTACGGAAGCAAACATATCCATTACAGAAGTCATTTCTCCGTCAACCGCCTCTGCCGTTACTTTAATATTTTGTATATAACCGGACTCTTTCCCTTCATATATATTTCCGCCGGCTCGTTCTTCTTTTAGTTTAATCTCATCTTGTTCGCTGATACTTCCGCCGCCGACATAACCAAATTTAAATACAGGCGGTTGCGGTTTGGCTGTATCTACAATAATGGAAACTTTAGGATATGAAGGCGAACCGCCCTCTGTTACTATTTTACCTAAAACTTCGGTATTCTCTTTTCTATTACCTTCACTACCAGCAATTGGATTTCCGGCAACATCAGTAACATCACCAACAAATGCTGAACAAGCTAAATCTTCCGGAAGATTTTCACCGTAAGCTACAGTATAAACAAATGTAAGAATACTTGATCCCGCCCCGCTTTGGTATTGAGCACGAACTCTTTCACCTTTACCATTTAATGCTGTCAGTTCCAAATAAGGTTGTTCCGTTCCCAACATCATCACTTCCGAAAATAGAACTTCGAAAGTTACGGTTTTTCCCGTATTCAAATAATACTTTCCGTCACTGTACGATTGTGTATTTATTTCTGTAACATAAATTCTTTCCAACACCGGAGCTATTGTGTCAATTTTTATTTTGAGGTTTGCCAAACTGCCGGACACGTTGTCACGTGGAAAATTATAAAAATCCATTATATTTCCGGCTGCATCCTTAACAGTTACGGTATCACTGTACGCATAAAACGGTACATATATATCCAAGACATCGACATTATCTCCTTTTTCAACGATATAAGGAAATTCTAATACATCTTCATTGATTACCTCTTTTTCCATACTTATAAATAAATTGGTCTGTGAAGGATCATCTCCGCGACTGTTAAGCAAAATTCTTGCTCTTCCGCTGACATTCTCATTAAACTGAGCCGAAATTGTAATTTGCTTTCCTTCCTTATAAGCTCCGGCACCTACATCGGCAGTAATCTCTCTTACAACAGGTTTAGCTGTATCGATAAAAACTCCGCGAGCAGCCAATGAGCCGGATTCTCCGGGATTAGGTAATGCTAATATAGCCGAAACACCTGTGGAAGAACCGTCATCCCCCTCGCCTTTTTCTGTAATTCTACCTTTGAGTATTTTCAAACTGTCTGCTGAATAATAATCCAGAGGCTCTGCATTATCTCCAGCTTTTACGGTATACTTAAACAGTAAAAACTTATAATTTTCTATTTTGTCAAACTCTGCAAAAGCAGGAGTCCCGTTTATATCTTTATTACAATTGAGCTCTAATATTAAGTTTGTATCTTTTTCCAGCACAACTTCACGATTCATAGTTACTTTAAAATTTAAAGTTTGACCTATCGAATAGTGACCGCCTGGTTCTGTTAAAGTGATAGAAGAAACTTGCGGACTGTTATTGTCAACTACAATATAAACACCGGAACGATTGATATTATTGAAATTATCACAAGCTTCTACAATTATTCGCTGATAACTACCGCCGAGGTCTTCCAACAAATCAGAAGTTATACTCCATGTTCCGTCATCGGCAAGCTTTCCTTCTTTCAACAAATTATATTCTGCATCATCTCCGTTTGATTTTTTATATCTGATTATTAATGAAGCTAAACCGGACTCTTCATCCTTACAAGTTCCGGAAATAAGAAAAGTATCGCCGTTAATATTACGACATTTTTGATTATCTTTCGGCGATTCGATTTTCAATTTCGGTTCATTGAATTCTTTAGGAATAGTAAATGTTCCAACTGTATAATTTCCGGATTTACTTACCGTACAATAATACATTTTTTTATAGTTATAAATTGCACTTGCATCTTCTGCCACAAAATCATTGACCGACAATTCACAAGACCATTCCATCTTGTATGTTGTATTTTCCAATACATTTTTAAAGTTCGATAAGTCTACTATCCAATATTTTATACCGTCATGATAGCCGTCAGTCGTAATATTCCATTTATTCTTTTTTAATGTCTCTATCTTTTTTTCATCGACATCTGCGACCCAAGCAAGTATTACTTGCGAAATCCCGACAGCATCTTTGGTAACTGCATCTATTACAAATGCCGGAGATTCATTTTCTGCATAAGCTGTTGCCGGATACTCTTCAAAAGCCGTAATTTCCGTCATCGGTGCACTTTCATCGATTACTTGAAATCCTATAGATTCGGCGTCATTCCAGCCGGAATCTTTTGTCCATTCAGACTCATTGTCACCATAAGATTTTGTTCCGTAATTATCTTTTACACGATAATACAAACGATAACGCCCTTGATTTGTAGGTGCAATTAAAGACCAAACCGTACATCCAGTATCCCCGAATGAAACTCTTGATACAACTTCCTCTTTTACGATTTCATCATAATCAGTATTCACGATACGAAATTCCATTGTCTCTAATAAGTCGTCATCATACGCCGTACCGGAGATTTGAGCACCTGCACGAAGCTTATTTTTTTCCTGTTGCAATTCCAATGTTTCTTCATTCATAAGTGACGATACCGCAACCCACGGCCGGTCTGCATCTTGATATAAACAAATAAAACCCAAATTAGAATTAGTATCAAGCGTTTTATTACCGGCTTTATCAGTAACAATCACTGCAACTTTTAAATAATGTTTTTCCGTTCCCGACAACAAAGCCAATTTATTTGTATATGATTCGCTCTGACACGGTTTTTCTGTAGAATTAACTGTTACAATCCAGTTATACAAAGAACCTTCAACCATAGAAGTCGCACTTTTTTCCCCTAAATATTTAGAGTCAAACGTTAATGAATACACACATTCCGTATCTTTAAAAAGCTGTAATGTAATTTCTTTCAACGGATATTCATCTTCTATACTTCCGCGAATAGAAAAAGTCTTATTTTGAAAATATTCAATATATGTATAATCTCGACAATCTAAACCTTCAAGCGTTAATTGCGGTTTCAAGCTCGGTTTTTGAATTGCAATTTTACTCGGCTCATTATCGACCGTTACAACAATAGACTTTGAAGATTTTTCCGATGTATTACCGGCTCTGTCATGAGCTGTAGCCGTAATCGTATATTCTCCGGATTGCAAGTTCTTAAAACTGTAACTCCATTTATTGCCGGTAATATCTGCAACAGGCGGATTTTCCAAATCAGAAATACGCACTCCGTTACAATAGATTTTTAATTCTACCTTAGTAACTTTCAGATTATCAAATGCAGTTCCGGACATTACAAAATCGCTGCTTTCATACGCTAAGTTTGCCGGAGTACTGATAATCAATTCCGGAGCTGAGATATCGGGAGCAGTCCCTGCACCAACGAACATATTTGTAGTATCACAAGACCAAATTCCAATTATTAAAAATAAAATACAAAATCGTCTTAATATTTTCATTTTCTGCCCCCTTACTTAGTCGTAGTTTCCACCGTCACGGTCATGGAATTTTGCTTCCAAATCTTCATTATCTTTTTCGGCTTTACCGGCCAAAACCTCTATCGCATTATTCATTTGCCACTTCCAAAGTAATTTATTACCGGTTTTTTTACACTGCAATCCATGGAAATAAATCTTTTCCGGTACCCCCCAAGTTATCGCTATACTTTCAGTACCTACCGTACCAGCCAATAACATTCCGTATTCCGCAAGTGCTATTTCCAAAGTTTCATTCACTGAAACTGACGGCATCCATCCTGACGGTACACTCTTTTCGTCCCATGTTACCGGGAATCCGCTTATTGTGTTACTTCCGCTTTCTACGTCACCGCCTCGGAACATTATGAAATAATTACTATCACTAACATATTTTGATTTCAAAACCGTTTTAAAAGCTCTTTCGTATGAAATTGCACTTTCTTCACCACCTTTTGTAGCCTTTGCAGTAATCCAATATTTACCAGCATTGGCACTGCTGCCGATAGCCACACCTTTATATGTAGTTCCACGCCATGTTATGTAACTACTTCCTTTGTATTCTGTTACCGGCGTTCCATATCCGGTAGAATCACTGCTATTATAATAAACAGCTGCATCTTTTGTTACAGTGTTTATTTTCATTGTAGTAGTCACTGCCGTATCTCCGCGTCCGGAAATTTTGTTTACACGTATTACCGGCGGTTGCGGTTTATTACCGGTTTCAAAACTTTCGGATAAACCGCCAACATTAGCATTACCTACAACATCTTTTACGATTCCGGCCTCTGCTTCTACGGAATATTCTTCTCCGGTCATCAAATTCTCTTTAGGAATAGCGACCGTCACTACATTTCCGGAAACGCTAACCGCCGAGCTTTCCATTACGATTTCTTGCTCGTAGTATCCCATACCGGCAAAAATACTTACTAACGCCGACTCTGTCGGATCATACTTATATTTCAAAACATATTTAGGAGTCAAATCCACATTACCGGCAGAATCACTTCCGTTAATTGTTTTTTCGTAATAATCCTGAATTCCCGGTCGCAAAGTATAATACTCATTGTATTCATTTACGGACAACACAATAGGTGCAGCATAAACTCCACGTGTTAAAACAATCTTTTTGCCGGCAACTTTTGATACATTTTCCGAGAACGTAAGAGTCAATGTCGCAGAACCGTCATCATTATATTTTGTTTTTAATTCTCCGGTCGGTGCTTTCGTATCGATAAATACATTATATGTTGACAAGTTTGGCTTGCTTGCTTGTGTCCACAAAGTAGCCAAATCAAGTGTCGCCAATTCATCTGTCACACTACCGGTAATTTTTGTAATAGTAAGTTTTTGATTGCCGGTATCTTCCTTCTCATCAGAACCGACAGTATAAGTCGTCTTGAAAACCTCTCCGCCGGATAACCAACTTCCGGAACTCAATACGACACCGTTACTCAAAGTTATTTTCGCACTTCCGCTTATTACCGGACGAGAAAATGTCAACAAGATATCTATCTTTGTTTCCGGTTTACAAGTTTCATTACTTTTTGATGACGCTACCCCTATAAGTTTTGCTTTATTTGTATCTATAGTAAAACTTAACACATCTGATTTTTCACTGATATTACCTGCATTGTCTGTCTGATATGCATAAATCGCAAACGCTTGTTTTCCGCCGTCAGCTATCGTCAAAGCATTTTTTATACTTGTCGCCAAGTTACTAAATGCTAAAGAATCGCTTACACTGCCGGGTACAACGTAATCTGTTCCGTTTATATTCACTGTATAACTTGCAATTCCGCTGCCGCCTGCATTTTCACCGAAATTATTAATAGTAAGATTCTGTGCATTTATTAATTTAGCATCGTTATTTATTCCTTCGATTTTCAATTTCTTCGGTTTTGCAGTATCTATTCCGCATGAAAAACTGTGAGAAGGAATCTCAGTAGACAAATCATTTAATGCAATATCTTGGATAGTTCCGCTTATTCCGTTAACTTTTAAATTTTGACTGTTTCCGGTAGTGTCCCCGTCAGCAACCGTATAAACAAATACCAAGTTCTCTGAACCGGAACCGCTTAAATATCGTGCCGTTGCTCCGTGGGAAAGCAACAATGTCGGACTGCCTGTTACATTTACGATTTCACTGCACTCCATAGTTATCTGAATCATCTTGCCGGCATTATACCAACCGGTTGCTGAGGTTGTCAGACTTTCAATTGTAGGAACTTTTGTATCAATATTTATTGTATGAGTATCCGCAATCGTCGTTGCGTCTGCCGAAATTTTACCTGAAAAAGATAGAGGTTTAGGACGCTTATCTTCAACCGCACCGCTGATACTTTCTACATCCAGTGACTCTCCGCTGTCTGTACTACCGACAACATACTTAGCCACCTTTGTTTTCTCAAAAATATCGTCTTGCAGAATAGGCAAAGTTTTTCCGTTAGTCAAAGTCAATGTCAATGCAGTCGTAACCTTTACTTCCTTGTTGAAATTCAATACAATCGGAATTTCAGTCCCGACTTTGTATGTACCGGAAGCTGTCGGAGTTGTTATACTTTCCAGCATTACCTCTTCTCCGTCAATTTTAAAGCTTACGCTCTTAGATGAAACATTTCCTGCATTATCCGTCATTTTCACACTTACGGCGTAAGTTGCCGACGTTCCGCTGACTGCAGCACATGTATAAGCAGCCTTACCTTCACCTGACGGACTTATGGTTTTATTCACTCCGTTTACTGTCAACTCTACGCTCTTTACACCACTACCGGCGTCTGTCAAATCGCTGAAATTAACAGTTTGCGTATCAAAATAAACTTTTCCGTCAGGATTTTCACCGCCCACCGTAATCGCAATATTATCATTAATCTTCGTATCGATTCCGATGGATTTTCCTGTAAAGTTTATACTATCTGCAATAGTTTTATTCCATTGATTTCCCGCCATATCAGTAATCGTACCGGTAAAATCGCTGACCTTTAGATTTGGTTGCGTTCCGGTAGAATTTTTGTCGGCTACAGTATAAATAAAGTTCATTACCTGACCTTTTCCGCTCTGATAATCTGCCGTACCACCGCTGCTCATTGTTAATTTTGTACCGTCAGCAACTTTTACGTCTTCATTAAATGTCAATGTCACAATTATTACATCACCGGCTTTATACCAGCCACTTTCTGCCGTTGTAGTAATAGAAACAAGTTCCGGCGGTGTTGTATCGATAGTAATCTGCTTTGTTGCCGCCAAGTTTGTAGCAGTAGACAAAACATTGCTATCTAAAGTAAGTGGACCATCTAATCTATCTACTACCTCTCCAGTTAAATTAGAAACATTCAAAACTTCCGTTGTAACATCACCTTCTTTTACTGTATAGGTGCCGGTAACGGTTTTACTGAAAGTGTCGTCTGTTTTTTCTATTTTCACCGGAACAGAACCTCCGTCACGCACAGCATTCAAAGTCACCGTAATATCCTCTGATACACTTACTTCTTTATTGAAAGTAAGTGTAATCGGAATTTCAGTTCCTACAGTACAAGTACCGCTTGATTGAGTAGTGCCGATACTTTCGAGCATCGGAACAGAATTATCTATTGTAAATGTTATACTTGCCTCCGGTGATATATTTCCGGCTTTATCTCGTTGTTTTGCCTTAACCGTATATGTAAGAATTTCGCCATCATTCGGTTTACATTGTACCGAGCCAAAAGTAGCTCCCCAGTCACCACAAACTTCGCCGTTTTTGGTCACATAAAAAACAGCTCCGCTTTCCTGTCCGCCGTTGCAGCTGACAGTAACAAAATCAGTTCCTTTATTTCCGCCATAACTTTTTCCGTTTTCAACATCAACTTCAACTACCTCGCCCCCTTCAGTTTTTTTAGAAAGAACACCTTTCAAAATCAACGCTGCCGGATCGGTTGTATCAATACCGATTTTTTTACCGGCAAAATTTTCCGCCGGGGTTGTATCTGTTAAACGGTTACCATTTTTTATTGTTCCTGCCAAATCTCTGATTTCTCCGCTTATTGAAGCGTCAGCGGCTTTTAGATATGACGAATCCTTTGATGAATCTCCGGTATTTTCACCATTTTTTACTTCATAGTTAAAAATCCAAACATCCTTACCGGAACCGCTTACATACGAAGCTGTCGCAGTTTTATTACCGGCAAGAGAGAGTTTTAATGTCGGAGTATCGATAAGTTCTACCGGTTCAGTAAATTTCACCATAATCGGAATAATCGCCCCTACTGTATACCAGCCGTCAGGTTTTGAAGGCGAAATACTTTCTATTTTAGGTGATACGCTGTCAATTTTGATTTCTTGAGAAGCGTCTATATTTTCAAAATTGGCTTTTCCCAAACTTGCGTTTAACGCTTCAGTGTCAATTATATTATTCAAAGAATCCACAACTGTTCCGCTTATAGAAGTAATTTTCAAGTTATTATCATCAAACTTTTCGTTAGTACCTACTTCATAGATTCCGGTAAGATAATAATCTTTGTTACCTTCTATATTAGTCGTTTTGTCTGCCAAGCTTACGCTTTTACCGTTATTCAATTGTACGCTTACGTTGTTTGCTGTTACGTGTTTATTAAACACCAAAGAGATATAAATCTGTTCTCTCTCCGTATATTTTCTCGTTACGGAAGTTATTAATTCGCCGTTAACAACAGCCGAAGATGAAGCTCTGGTCAATTCAGGCTTGTCCGTATCGATAATAAACACTTTTGGAAGACTTAGCTCTGACACATTTCCGGCTTTATCTTTTAATTTTAATTGAATTGAATATTCCTGAAAAAAGCCTTCACTTTCCCCGTCGCCGAATGTTCTCTCGATTCCGGCTCCTACTGTGTCAAAATTTTCAGCTACACCGTTTTCCACCCAGCAATAGGAATATATATCACTGTCTGTATAAGTTCCCGTCAATGTAACACCGACAGTTTTACCTTCTTTCATTTCTGTATAAATATCTTTTTTTGACACCAAATCTGTTGCATTCGGATTTTCACTTGCAGTTATTACCGGGGCTGCCGGTGCAGTTGTATCAATTATTAATTTTTTCTCATTACCGCTACCGTCTCCTATCATCATGCTTCCATTGATTCCCAAAAGACGATTTCCTGCATTATCTGTGATATTTCCGCTTATCCCGGTAACTTTCAATGTTTCTTCGGTAAAATCTCCGTCGACAACCGTATAACTAAAAGTCAGATTTTTCGTTCCGCTTCCGGATGAATATTTAGCTGTCGTAGTGTTATTGTCTTTCAAGTTTAATGATAATGACGAATTATCGGAAACTCTTACATTTTCACTGAAAGCGACTGTTAAAGTTATCATCTTTCCTGCATTACAATAATATGCCTTTTCTGTTTCATCATAACATCCTTCAAGTTCCAATTTAGGACTGCTAAAAGTAGAAAAAACACCCTCTACTTGCGGTGCCGTCGTATCAATCACAAGTTTACTGCTCCATTGATATTTCGTATCTGTTTGAGAAAAAGCGAACGCATTTCCTTTACCGCCGGCTCCTACTGCTGAATCTGTTATTTCTACGCCGTCAGCTACCCATGAAATCCAAGACAAAACGTCCACATTATCACCTTTTTGCACCGTATAAACAAAAACTGCTTTGTTGTGACCGTTTCCGTCTTCGCTGCTGTCATAAACAGCATATCGGTCATCCCCATCAAGATTCAATTTCATCGCCAACTGTTTATCGTCAGGTACATATATATCCACATTTTCACTGAAAATTACCTGTATTTTTATAACGTCGTCGGCTTTATAAGCCCCATTGGGAATAAGACTTTTTATAGATGAAACAGCCGGACTTATTGTGTCGATTTTAATCGTTGCATTTGCCGCAAAAGAATTGAAGTCGTCCTTTGGAAAATTTGTTACTATCAGCGGCATATTTTGCTCGTCTGCAATAGTTGCACCGTTTAATTCCAAACTGATACAATTTAAAAGTTCAGTATCGTGCCCATCTTCTACCTTGTAATTGAAGACGATATAATTTCCGTCAACTTTATCGTAAATTGCAGTCCCGCCGTTATTGAGAGTTAATGTTGGGATTCCTCCGGATACAATAACCGACTTATTTACTTCGATACGAATAGGAATAACATCATTTGCCTTATATGTAGCTACATTTTTTGAAGCTATTATACTTTTAATATACGGATTATCTTTTTCTACATAAAATTGAACTTTTTCAAGTGTAGTGTTACCGTAATCATCTTTTGCCGTAAAAGTTAAAGAACATGAACCGCTGTCAAATACATCTTTTCCACCGAATTCTTCCGAAGATAATTTACTTATTTTTATTTCATTTCCCACTTTCTCAAAAGATTCGCTTTCTTTCAAATCTTCCAATGTCAAGGTTTTGATGTTTTTTTCACCTTGCAAACAAGTAATTTCTAAATCTTTTATACCGGTAAAATCCTCCGCAAGAAAATCTATTTCAAACGGAATAGTCAATGTATTTCCCTGTGTCGGAGATGATATCGTAATTTCCGGTCTGTCTTCTTCCCTTAATAAAGATTTAAATGAAACCGTTGTTTTTCCACTGGCATTTTCAGCATAAACATAAAAGCGTTTTGTAGCGAATTCATTTTCAAAGTCAGTAAAAACATTAAACACCTGACTCGCCGTAACTTCAGATAACGCTTCTTCACCGGAATATTCATATAAATTATAAAACTTTATTCCGCTTATATTTGCAGATACATCCCAACAATTTATATTTCCGGTTTTTGCATCAACTTCAGAAAGGTTTGCAACATCCTCATCCGAAGCTTTATTTAAAACTCTTGCCATATAAACTTTACGAACTTGAGCTGCATCACTGACTTTTGCTGCTACTTGGAAATAACCGTTAGTATCCACTACGTCTGAATAAACATCAAAATCTATACTCTCGCCATTTACGTTTTGTCCCTTTTTCGCCGTGATTTCTATAGACGGTGCCGTTAAATCTACAATATTAAGTACTTTTTCTCGATATTCGTCATTATGCAAATATTCTGCGTTTGCATTTACGATATAACAGCTTGTTTTATCATTAATATCAATGACTTCTGCTTTCAACAGATACGAACCGCCCTGTGTCGGTATAGTTTTATTCATTTTCCACGTAAAAATATTTCCGTTACTTATAATACTTTCATCATAAAAATCTTCTTTTCCGCTGATAGTTTTGCCGCTTGTATTACAAAGAGAAAGCTTTATCGACTTGATTCCGTCATCATCGTAACAAGTTCCTGATAATGGTGTACCTACCGGGATTTTTTCTCCGTAACTCGGAAAAATCGTGTAAGGATAATCTGTTTTAGGTAATACGCAAAAATACCCCTTTTCGTCGCTTTCCGTATTTCCGGCAGAATCTTTTACCGTAATATTTACTTTGTAGTAACGCGGTGTTTTTATATCTTCTTCACTTTTTGCAGACTCTTTAAACCATACCTTCCAATTCCACAAAGATGTCACTTTTTTAGATGTATCTACGTCGAGCAAATGTTTTTCGATATTACCGGCAATTTTAAATTCCATAGACGAATTAAAACTTACTGTTAATTTTTTCTCTGTTTCTTCTCCGTCTTCATTACATTCTGTCAATGTTATAGAAACTCCGGCAACTCCGTAATTATCATCTACACTTCCTTGAATATAAAAATCACCGTTACAAAAATATTCATTGTTATCAAAATCATAAGAATCAGCGCCTTCTGACTCCCCTCTGCTGGATTCTCCGATATAAAAATCCAAAGATGTTTTAAGCGGCGGATATGTTATTTCCGAAACCGAAGGTTCATTATCAACTACAAGCGTTCGGCTGTCATAAGACGTCGTAGATGAATTACCGTTTGCGTCATAAGCAAATACGGTAAACTTATATTCTCCGTCCGGAAGACGAAAATCAGCCGCAGCGACATTGTTTCTTAATTGTTCCTTTATATCTGCAGATGAATCCAACAAAATTGAATAACTCCACGGAGAAACCGGATTTTTAATTTCCCACGTAAACAACAATTCTCCGTTTCGTTCTGCTTTCAAATTTATAGAAGTAACTCTCTGATTGTCGCTGCAAGTTCCGTATATACACAACAATTTGCCGCTTACATATTGAAAGTTTTCATGAGATGCGATATTCAATATCGGTGCAACAGTATCAACTGATGTTCCGACACCTATAAAAGGATTTAATTGACAACTGATAATAATCAAAGAAAATGCTAATAAACAAAACAAACGCTTCATTTCTACCTCCCGGCAATAAAAGATTTTCCAAACAACTTTTATATCAACATTATCGATAGTTCTTTTTAATCAAAACCATTCTTATAATATTCGTAAATTATCCTAAAAAAAATTAGAAGCACTAAACCGGCAAAATCTAAATATCAAAATCAGAACATTTTCTATTTTTCACCAACTACAACTAACTATTTTTTAACTTGTTAAATGCTATTTTTCGCCTTACATAAGAATAAACCGGAGAGATAATATAGAAACAAGAGAACGCAGACAAAAGTAGCGTAAATCCAATATACAAAGGAACTTCCCCCACTTTTAACGGAGGCACATTCTCCAATATTCTTACTATTTCAATAAACCCCAGAGAAAAAAAATCTGTAATGACATTGAAAACAATTACATTCGGAAACAGAAATGCAAGCAACATACAAGCCAACAACAGCACAAACACGCAAGAAAAGATAAAACAAACTATCGGAGAGGTAATTATCGAAAACAACGGAAGCTGACCGAACCAAGCACACTGAAACAATGCCGTCGATAAAAAAGCTGCAATACAAACACCGACGGCAGATAACGCCTTATAGAAAAATGAAGCAAATGAATCTTTTTCCGGCACAATTTTACTTGCAAAAAGCAAAATTCCGGCAACTGCGACAAAGGATAAAATAAAACCGTAATCATAAATCGTATAAGGATTTATAAAAAGTAAAATTATCCCCGCAACGGATAACGAATGCAACTTTCCGCAATTTACCCCCATTTCGCCATTTATCATTAATATAAAATACATCAATATCGCACGTGACGAAGAAGCACTCGTATTCAAAAACAATCCGAAAATTATCAATACTATTAAAGTAAAAAATGAGGAAACTGTCCGTGAAAAAAATCGCCGCAAACAGCATTGTACCAACATCGCCAATACTCCGACATGAAAACCGCTTACCGCAAGTAAATGCGTAAGCCCCGTATCACGCCAACTTTTCATCATTTCCGGCTCTATATGCGAACGGTCGCCGAAAAATATTGCCGATACAAAAGCAAAACTTTGCGGCGATAAACGATTTTTGAGATGATTTAAAATTTTTGCCCTGATTTTTCCGACCGTCAACATCGGATGCAAATATCGGTCTACGCGTATGATATTTTTTGCATTAAGTCGCCCGATACAATTTTTACCCATAAAATAAACTGATTTATTTATTTTCAATCGTCCGATTACTCGGTAATTTCCCCAACATAAAATTTCATTTTTTGTAACATTACGACACTTTACTTGTACCGTAAACGGCTTTACCGGAACAAATATCAAACCATCACGAACTTTAGTAACCTTCAGAAAAAAAGAAAAATCATTATCTTGCAACTGCTGTGTTGATAACGGATACGAAACCGCATAACCGAAAAGTTCTTCATATTCCGAAACATTTTCATAATGATAAGCAAACTCACTATTTTTCTGACAAACTCGCATTCCGAAAAATGACATCAAAATCACAAACAAAGTTAAAACTCGCCACCCGCTTCGAACACTGAGTATTACAGTCAAAAAACAAATTATCGCAACTGTCACACTCCATATCACCAACCAACCGCTTTGTCCTTCCGGCAAACCGACAAACAACCCTGTCAATAAAAAATCCGCACACAAAACAGCCAAGAAAACCACAAACGAAAAAGAAAGAATCGTATACATCCGTCGCATAAAAAAACTCCAAGTTTTAGATATACAGTTAGAAAGTTTTCTTCCTTTATGGTTTACTTTTTTACATTCTTTTTGTTAAATACCTATTTCTCATTCTCTGTCAGGAATAAAGTAAAGAGGGTAAAAAAATGGATAATTTTATTATACGAAAGCCTACGGTCAACGACGTTCCGCAAATTTTGGAATTGATAAACGGTTATGCAAATGCTCAAATGATGTTAAACAAAAGTCATTACAGAATTTATACAACATTGCAAAATTTTATAGTCGCAGAACATAACAATAAAATTTGCGGGTGTTGTGCATTAAGCATTCTTTGGGCTGATTTAGGTGAAATTTGTTCCCTTGCAGTTGCTCCGGATTATCTGAAACAAGGAATCGGGCGTAAACTCGTAAATGCTTGTATCGATGAAGCTAAAAAATACAAATTACCGAGAATTATTACCCTTACATATCAAGATAAATTCTTTGAAAAAATGGGTTTTACGTTTTCCGACAAAAACGCATTCCCGCGAAAACTTTGGCGAGAATGTCTTGAATGTCCAAAACTTGAACACTGCGACGAACTTGCTTATGTTTTAGATTTACACTATGACTAAAGGAGATTTGCGTGGAAAACAAAATATCTGAAATTGATTTTGAAAAGCAACAAAAAGACAAAAGAGTTCCGGCATCTTTGATATCACGCTTTTTGGCATTCTTTATCGACAGATTGCTCTGCTTTCTCTTTTTATTTAATTTGTCGTATTTTCTCCCGACAGATTCATATTATTTTTTCAGTATCATCAGACTTTGCGAGCAAATGATACCGACTGTTATTATTTATCACGTGCTTTTTGAACTGTGCTGGAACGGTCAGACTCCGGGTAAAAAAATATGTCGAATACGTATCGTAAAAGAAAACTATGAGCCGTTGAATATCGAAGCTGTCTTTACAAGAAACTTTCTGCGTTTCTGCGATGTCCTGCCGGCATTTTACATAACAGGAATTATTGCAATGCTTAAAAACAAAAAAAGACAAAGAACCGGAGATTTTTCTGCCGGAACTCTTGTTGTTCGCGAAGAAAGTATCGGTAACGAAATATTAAACGAGCAAATATTATCAAACGATAATCCCGATTTACCATCAACCGCAACATAATCTTAATACTAAGGAATAAACATGAATTCACTCATCAAGGAAAGCATAAAAGCTTCCGGAAAAAACATCAAAACTTTGGCTAAACTCTACGGATTTTTCATTACGCTTTTTGTTGTGTTAAATTTTATAATCCAACACATTTCATTAAAGATAAACATGCCGCTAATCAATGCAATGCAAAACGCATCATCTTCAATGTCATTTGATTATCTTTTTTCCGCAGAAACACTTGCCGTTACAAAAAAATACTTTCCGCTTTTGTTGATATTCATGCTTGCTTTTGCATTTCTTAAATTTTTATACAACTGTTTAATCGTTTTAAATATCGCAAAGGAAGATAACACGCTTGTAGAAATGCCAAAATTACCGTCAATTTTTATGATTTTCGTGACATTTATACTTTTAACATTAATGCGTTGCTTCGGTTTTCTGCTGTTCATTATTCCGGGAGTAATATTCAGCATACTGCTGTTAATGGTTCCGTGTGTCATTGTAATGGAAAACAAAACCGGCTTTACTTCATTTGACAGAAGCTTTCAGTTCGTCAAAAAAGACATCGCAAATACATTCATTGCCGTTTTATTTTTTTGGGCTACTTATTTCTGTACTATACTTACATCGTCAATTTGTTTAAGCCTTATTCAAACCGTTTTACACGGAATAATAAAACTTTTATCTTTCAACGGACTTTTAACTGTATTCGATAATATTTTTACTTTACTGAGTGTAATCATTGATTCCGTATTATATGCAACGCTTTCAATTTTTATACAAAATACACTCTACATCCAATACAAACGTCATTCTGATAACACACAATTTGCTGAGCAATATGAAGAAAAGAAATACACATTAGAAGATTACTACAGAGGAAAAGAAGAAGAGGACGAGGAAGAATAACCTTTTTGACATAAAAAAAGTCCGAGTCGCCACCCAAACGACACGGACTAAAATCTAGGAGGTAAGAGAATTAAATATAAGTTATATTAATCCAGATATAACATTTAATTTCTTTGATACCAAAAAATAAAAACACCGGATATTACAAAATATAAATCAAAAAATCAATTTTTAAGTTAAAATTTTTCTCTTTTATTAAGAAAAAAATCACATATTCCACATTTAAACAACTCCCTGAATTAATAAAATACAACCATACTTTCATATATTCGTCATTCTTTATATTCTTTTACGAAACTTTTGAAGTTGACATCTATTATTAAAAGGTAATCAAAGATATACAAATCTTTCCGTACATTTCATATGCTCGTCATCGGATGTACGGTCAGTTTGCATTGCGAACGAACGAAGTTTTTTCCATCGTAAAAAAACTGGCGAACCACTTACGAAACGAGAATAAAATCATCAATGTGGAATTACCGCATTAACCAAAAACCTGTAATTTATCTTATATAAACAAGATAGCCAAATTAAGAGCAAAGTCAGAGTTATTGACAAAACCGCATTTTTTATATATATAATTACGTTATTTTTATCTTGGGAATGTATCTTCATTTCCTTCTTTCCGGAGTTATAGATGGGAGAAATAATATACAAAGACATTGAAAATGAGTTTAGAGAATCTTATTTAAATTATGCCATGAGCGTTATCGTAAGTCGTGCACTTCCAGATGTTCGTGACGGTTTAAAACCGGTTCACAGAAGAATTCTGTATTCAATGAATGAAATCGGATTACAATCAAATAAAACAACTAAAAAAGCAGCCAGAATTGTCGGTGATGTACTCGGTAAGTATCACCCGCACGGAGATGCTTCCGTTTACGATGCACTCGTTCGTATGGCACAAGACTTTTCATTGAGATATCTTGCCGTTGACGGACAGGGAAACTTTGGATCAATAGACGGTGACCCTCCGGCAGCTATGCGTTATACCGAAGCTAAAATGTCAAAGTTTGCAGACTTAATGCTTAAAGACATTGAGAAAAAAACAGTAGACTTCGGTCCTAACTATGATGAATCATTAAAAGAGCCGTTGGTTTTACCTTCTGCCGTTCCTTACCTTTTGGCAAACGGTTCTTCCGGGATTGCCGTAGGTATGTCTACAAATATTCCGCCTTACAATATGAAAGAAATTGTATCTGGAATCTGTGCATTAATAGACAATCCGGATATCGGTATCGATGAAATCAGCAGACATATTACCGGACCGGACTTCCCTACCGGCGGTTTGATTTACGGCAGAGAAGGAATCCGCAAGGCATTGCGTACAGGACGCGGTTCTATCGTTATGCGTGCAAAAACAAGCATTGAAGAAATCAATGACGGACGTGACACTCGAGAAGCTATTATTGTTACGGAAATTCCTTATGTAGAAAAGAAATCCGAACTTATCAAAAGAATAGCAGAACTTGTAAAAGACGACAGATTACAAGGAATCAGCGACGTACAAGACCATTCCGACAAAGACGGATTGAGAATTGTTATAAAATTAAAGAAAAATGCCGTTGCAAAAGTTGTTTTAAACCAACTTTTCTTACATACAAATTTACAGAAAAACTTCGGCGTAATAAACCTTGTTCTTGTAAACGGAATGCCTAAAATCCTTAACATCAAGGAAACAATGCAAGAATACGTTAATTTCCGAAAAGAAGTTATCCGTCGCAGAACTGAGTTTGAACTTGAAAGAGCAAGAGAAAGAGCCCACATTTTACAAGGTTTGATAATTGCTCAAGACAATATCGAAGAAGTTGTTCGAATTATTCGTGAAGCTGAAAATAAAAACACTGCACAAGTTACGTTAATGGAACGTTTTAATTTATCCGATCGCCAATCAAGTGCGATTTTGGAAATGCGTTTACACCAATTAACACAACTTGATGTTACAAAGTTGCGTAATGAATACGAAGAAATTTGTCAATTAATCGCCAGATTGGAAGAAATATTATCTTCTGACACAAACATCTTACAAGTTGTTCGTGAAGAACTTATAAGAGACACTAAACCTTTTATGGATGAACGAAGAACTGAGATTATTGATGCCGAAGGCGGTGCCGGAATCATCGAGGAAGATTTGATTCAGGAAGAAGATGTAGTAATTACAATGAGCCACAAAGGCTTTATTAAAAGAACTCCGGTTTCTGACTTCAGAACGCAAGGTAAAGGCGGCGTAGGAGTAAACGGCGGAAAAATGCGTGACGATGACTTTGTTAAACAAATGTTTGTTGTTAATACTCACGAATTCCTATTGTTCTTTACAGACAAGGGACAGGTTTTCTTATTAAAAGCTTACCAAATTCCGCAAGCTTCACGTACTGCAAAAGGTGAAATAATAAGAAACTTTATAAACACAACACCGGAAGACCAAATCACTGCAATTCTTACATTAAAGGATTTCAATGATACTTCTAAATCTATTTTCATTGCGACAAAACGCGGTGTAGTAAAGAAAACATCACTTTCTGAGTTTACACGTATCAACCAAAACGGAAAACGTGCAATTACATTAGCAGAAGACGACTGCGTAATCGATGTAATAATTACATCCGGAAAAGATGAGCTTGTACTGGCTACAAAAAAAGGTAAAGCTTTGAGAATTGATGAAAATGACGTTCGTGTAATGGGAAGAACTGCCGGCGGGGTAAGAGGAATCAAACTTGCCGATGACGATGAATTACTCGGTCTTTGTCCGATATTTGAAAACGGTTTAATCATGATGTTGACCGAAAACGGTTACGGAAAACGTTTAGAATTCGATAACTTCTCACAACATCACAGAGGAACCGGCGGTCAGCTTTATTATAAAGACAAAAATAATAAAGGTGAAGTTGCAGCCGTTCTTTCTATTGTAGAAGGTGAAGATATTTTTGCAATTACCGTAAAAGGTCAAATTATCCGAATATCATCTGACCAGATTTCAAAACAAGGACGTGCTGCCAGCGGTATACGTCTGGTTCGTGTATCTGACGATGATAAAATTATTGCGGCTTCACGTGCTCCGGCTTCCGAAGAAGAAAAAACTGAAGAAGATAACACTACCCCTGCAACTGAAGAACCAAATGCAGAAAATATCACACCGGAAACAGCTGAAACTGTAGAAGAAACACAAGAAACATAAAATAACTTAAAATAATTATTGTCGTTATGAATAAAAACACTATTCGTAACGACAATATTCTTTGTATATTTATAAAAAAAGAAGGAGATTTTTATGGCAAGAACGGCGTTGCAACTGGTAAAAGAAGTAAGCGGAAGCATGGCAATAGAAGGACTTGAATTACAAAATGAAGAAATTGATATGCTTCAACTTTGTGCTGCCGGAAAAGTTACAACAGAAAGTCTCCTGGAATCACTAATCAGAAAACACAACCAATGCAAGACGAAGTAAACAGCAAATATTTCCAATGTGAATACGATGAACAATATTGTTATCCCGATTCATCAGTATTAAAAAACAAATTAAATATCACAGAACAAAATTCTCTCGATGAAGCCGAACGACAAATTACGGCGGTAAAGCTTTTGGCTTTAAAAATGTCGCCTATTCCCGGTAATCTCGACTTTCAACATTTATGTGCAATTCATCGCTTTGTTTTCTCTGATATTTATGATTGGGCGGGCGTGTCACGTTCCGTAAACATTTCAAAAGGAAATCTTTTCTGTAACTTCAAATTTATCGATAATGCAATAAATGATTTATTTGCAAAACTTAAAAAAGAAAATTATCTGATTGGACTGCCAAAAGAAGAAATCACCAAAAAGCTGTCGTATTATATATCCGAACTAAATGCGATTCATCCCTTTCGTGAGGGTAACGGCAGAATCCAGCGAGTTTTTATAGAATATTTAGCACAAGTCGCCGGTTATCACACCGACTTTTCGGAAGTAACGGCTCAAGAAATGATAGAAGCAAGCGTTGATTCATTCCTGATACATTATGAAAAAATGGAAGCTCTGTTTGAAAAAATCACAACTCCCATTTCCGAAAAAGAACAACTTGTATTCCAGAAAGCTTTAAAAATTAAGGTTTAGGTTTGACTGTAGGGAAAAGAGACAAACTGGAAGTAATTGCACTTCAAGCTTGCCCCTCTTTTGTATATTTTTTATTACCGCAATATTATTGCTTTGACACAGTTAAAGTATAATTTTCAAATCCTTTTACAAGGTTTACTTTATAACTTCCTGTTTCTTCAAAATAGATAATTATATTCCCTGTACTACCTTTTGGATTACTTGTGTAAGCTCCATCTACCAATGTTGGATTATCTAAAATTATTTCTCTGGAAGACTCATTCCACCATGAAAATCCGATGTCATCATTTATTCCTCCCCAAGCTTTATCTGCAATTTTGAATTCACAAAGACCTGTCGTTGTAACATTGATTGTTCCGTTGTAAGTCCCTTCAGACGTTTCTGCCATCATTCCGTTAGAAGAATCATATTTCCAATCATTAAAAGTTCCAAGAACATATAAAGCAGAATCTTCATCTGAAATTTCATAATCCTCTTCGTCTGAAGAAATCATCATTTGAGGATTTTCAGAATCAGTTAAATCAAGAATAAATGTATACATTCCACCGGCTGTTGAAAGTGCAGCATTTTTTCCGTACCACACAGTATATTCACCTCTTACAACATTAAACCATTCATTTTTTGCAACAAAGCTTGCATCAAAAGGTACACAATAATCATGTTCCCAATCATCTGTAGAAATTTTAAATCCATAAACATTTTCAGGTAAATAGAGTGTTCCTTTGAAAATATTTTCTTCAATTTCTTCCATATTGTTAAAACCGTCAGTTGCAAGATATTGGTCGACTCCTGCTTCAAAATTTCCGCGAATGTAGTACAAATTGTCACGTCCTGCATAATCTTCATCAGAAAAAATATCATCTGGTTTTGAATCATAAAACTCCCAACTTTTTTCGTAACCATCATATATACAATATGGCCGAGTTGAATCAAAAACAATATTCTCATCTTCAAAAACTATTTCATCAACATTTTCTATTACAAATTTGTACCATCTATAAGATATTCCGCTGATTTTCGTAGCACCGGCAACAGCCGATATTTTTGCTTCAGCCAAGACATCACCATTTGAGTATAAAATTTCCGGAACTACATCAGATTGTACATAAACATAAAATTTTTCAGCTTTAGAATTTGATGAAGAACTTTTTGGAGTTAAACTTGTATTTCCTATAAAAATCGTTTCACTTTTTGTACTTTTAGAAACTGTTTTTGTCGTTGCTTTTGGTACTGTAGTTGATTTTTTAGCACCACCTGATGTCTTTGGTATAGATGTAATTGTTACAGTCTTTCTGGCAGCACGAGAACCAGCATTCTCTTCTTCAAAAGTTCCATCTTCTATTAAAACGCCGTTTTGTACAATAGAATAAGTTCCGTCTTCGTTGATTGTATAAACAAGATTTGTTTCTTCATCTATCCATTCTCCATAGATTGAATCTGAAACAACAGGCTTTTCGATTGTTCCTCCAGCATTTTCATTACCACCACCTGTGTTTCCTTGATTATTATTTCCGTTTTGAGTTGTGTTGTTTTCGTCGTTATTTTCCTGATTGTTATTATTTTCCCCTTGATTATTTCCTGGTTGATTATCACCTTCCCCTTGATTATTTCCACTCTGAATTACATCATTTCCACTGTTACCGTTTTCTGAATCGTCCGTTGTAGATGTACAACTAAACATCATCGCCAAAAGCATAAAGATTATACTTACGCTTTTCATTAAACAATTGTGTTTCATATTCCACTCCTTTTGAAATCTTTCCTTTTCTGTTTTAAAATTTTTGGGTAAATAAACGTGTAATACCTCTAAATTCAACCTCCTTATTTATTGCACAAACCTATTTCTTAAATCAAAACAAGCTCAATTAAAATAACAATATTGACAGTTTTTTTTTTTTTTTTACATTGTTTTTTCCAATTAACATTCCCGTCTTAAGGAGGTTTATATGAATGGGAAAAACATTTCAAAACTTATTAGTTTACTTTTTATTATTCTGACAATGCTTTTTAGCTGTGACACAACTACTACAGATAAAAACACAGAAAACGAAGAATCTAATGGAATAAGTTATGATTCAGAACCAAATGGAACTTTGAAAATTGCCAATAATACAGCAAAAGATATGGTTGTGTTTCTAGGGCAAACACCAAGTGTAAGCAACATTCTAGGTGGAGTAAAAGCCGGTTCTAACAGATTTTTTGATATATCTGATAATGTAGATGATTTTGACATTGGTGGTTATCTTATTCTTAGAGCAATGTCAGAAGATGAGTACACTAAAAATAAAACAACTCTCTCACTTGCGAAAATTGAATATTCTGCAATGGCAACTTATGGGCAGGGAAAGAAATTTTCCACAGAAATAAATCCATCTTATACAGGTGATTATTATTTTAAGGTAATGAATAGTGGTAGAATAGGTATTGAACTTAGAAAAGACAGTCCTGATGGAGAAAAATTGGGATATTTGCCAGCACTTGCAACAAATTATACTTTGTATGCAAATAGTCCGGAAGGAATGGCTGTTTTCCCTGTTTATGTTTATTACAGTAAATCTAAGGGAACTGTAAATACAGTGAAGGTTACAGACCGCTTTGATTCAGTTATGATTGGACCTCGTCCTTTAACCGATAAAACAGTTCCAACCATTGAAATGCCTGCTAAAGGTATTAAATGGGAAGATATTGTTGGAAAACTTTCAAGTCCGGTAGCATATATTACATGTACAAATAATGTTACTAATCAAGGCGCTTATTTTACAAAATCAGGGTCAACTAGGCTGATAGCACAAAATGGTTATGATTTATTAAATTCAGGTGAATTAAATACTTATGAAATTGCATCTACTGATGTAGGTACAGATCAGAATTTAATTGTTACTTTTTATGCCGGAGCAATAAAGGTTCCAGTTAAAGATATTGACGGTAATAAGATTCTTATAAGAAATGGTTATGATTACAATGTAACGATTTCATACAATGGAAAAGGGGTAGAAGATTCAGCAAATTACTCTGCAGTAATTGTTGAAGGATCTAAACGAGATATATCAGATGAAATTGAATCTCTATAATTTTACTTAGAGGTATGAACGGATAGTTTTTTTCTATCCGTTCATTTTTTTATTTAAGGAAACTTTTATGAAAAAAATTTACTTATTATTCTTGTTATTTTCTTTTTTTATTGCTTGTAACAATGTATCTCAGCAAGAATATACAGAAAGCAATCAAGACATAATTGAAAATAAACCAGAAGACAATAATCCTGAGCAATCTAAAGTAACATTCAAAAATAATACACAGTTTTATGTTACAATATTTAAAGATGCTTTTTCCGGAGCAGAACTAACTCAAATAAAACCGGGCGAATCCGCTGTTATAGATACTGTTAGTAGTGATAACTATGGAATTGGTTCTACTTTTTGTGTAAAATACAAATTCAAAGTTACAGACAAAAATGATTTATACAGTGGAGATGTTTTTGCAGATGTATTTGATAAAAATGCTCAAATAAATTTTGTAATTGAGAAATGGAAATCTTATACAAAGGAAATTCCGATTCCCGAAGACTTTGAATGTAAAAGTTTATTTTTACGAATAAGAAATGAAGCAACATCTCAATTCGAATTAACAAATCTCGGAACTTCTTATAAACAAGCTGGTAATGGAGAATTGCCTGTACCTATGGATAAAACAGGTATATATCAATTTAATGGTAATAAAAATTTTTCCGATTTTGAATTTGTTTCAGTTTTTAATAAAATGAATGCTCCTGATATTACCCTTGAATGTGGTTATATCTACGATTTTGTTTTTACAAATGAAGATGAAAACTCGTACATCATTTTTGATAAGAAACAAAAGATAAAATCCGTTCCTACCACAAAATATTTGCAAACTGCCGTAGAAAATCAAAACGAGTTATTAGAAGATTCGGATTTAAATAATTTTTTAAATACAGATTTGCGACTTGCTCTTTCAGATTTTCATTATCAATACCCGATTTCAAAAGTTGTTGTAGATAATGAGAAATATATCAGTGCCGGTTACGGTTTTAATATCTTTGATCCAAGAATTGAAGATGAAGAAGTAGTTGGCAGAGGAAAACCGAAAGAAGTTGCTCTTTTAATTTCTAAAACTTTTGAGTGGCAAACTGAAAAATTTTCTTTGCAATCTTTGTATGCCGGAACAGCAACAATTGCGTATCACACAGTTTTTAATGATTTAATAAAACTAAATGATGATAGTTTTGTAGCATTAGCAACTTATGCAAAAGAAAATCGTACCGGAATGTGGTTGTATTTTTTAAATTCAAACGGAGAACTTACAAACGAGTTTGATATTCCGTCTGACGGAATTAGTGGATATGAAGGTTATAAACTTTTACCTTGTAGTGACGGAGGTTTTTTGTCTGTCGGAAGATTCAGAAATTATGACAGCATTGAAGATGAATATCCGTCTTCGTCGGAATTTATTGTTCAAAAATATTCCAATCAAGAACTACAGTGGCAAACAAAATATTCTTATTCTGCTGTCGAAAGTGGATTTATTTCAAATTCAGCATTATCTGCGATTGAATTAGAAAACGAATACCTTGTTTGTGGTTTTACAATGGATGATTTTACAAGAAAAACTTTGCTTGTAAAAATTGATAAAACAAATGGCTCTGTTGTTTCTTCAAAAACTTTCGGAACCGGTTCCGATTATTTCAGTCCACATGCAATCACAAGTGACGACAACCAAAATGTTTACATTTCCGGATTGGTATCTGAAACAGAGACTGAAACAAAAGCATTTATTCTAAAGTTAGATTCAAACTTAGAAGAAGTTTATCTTAAAAAGTTCGGCAAAATGCAAGACAACTTTTTATTTGATTTGCAAGTAAAAGATAATTCATTGATTGCAGTCGGTGCGGTAAACACAATAAAAGAATATGTTTTTGATTATTATTACTGGCAAAGCAGTAAAGGCTGGATTTTAAAGATTGACTTAGAAACTGGTATAGTCTTGAATGATTTTTACTCTGACAAAGTTTCAGTTTTTAACTCAATTTCAAAAACAGAAGATGACGGTTTTGTTTTATCTGCGGTAAAAAATATAGATAAATCTAATCCATATAGCTTTGATACACTTGTTGTAAAAACAAATGAAAACTTAGAATTTTAACTGAGGTTTTATTATGAAAAAGATTATTAATTATATTTTTATTTTATTAGTATTGTTTTCAATGTTTTCTTGCTCCGATGAAAATATCGACGATGATTACAGTTATAGCGACAATGACAACAATACAAAT
The DNA here is from genome assembly GCA_045133795.1 of Spirochaetota bacterium. Lineage (GTDB taxonomy): Bacteria > Spirochaetota > GWE2-31-10 > GWE2-31-10 > GWE2-31-10 > RGIG8597. The sequence continues at coordinate 16,236 of JBGUUT010000132.1, read as the reverse complement.
AGTTCTGTAAGTATTGTCGATTGTGAATACGTTTGGAGTTCATACGGCGAATATCCGCTTGTTTGGAACAGTGGAGTTAAATCTCAAAGAAAAACTGCTACCACAATTATTGATTGTTCTACTGAAAAACGTAGCTGGGGAGATGATTTTGCAAATATACTTGCATTCTGTATATATGATGGTTATTGGGATATAAAATATACAGGAGCTATAGATATTTCATTAAATACTCCTTCAAAAGTTTACTTTAATGACGTATCAGACAATTGGATAAAAATTGAAGAAGGTAATTCTTACAAAATTACAGTTGACGCTACAAATTGTACAGTTACGATTACCAAAGTAAATATAAATAATTCAGAAGAAGATGATTATCCAATTTCAACATCAAACATTGTCGATTGTGAATCTATTTGGAGTTCATACGGAGAATATCCGCTTGTTTGGAATAGCGATATAAAATCTCAACGAAAAACAGCTACTACTGTTATTGATTGTTCATCCAATGAACGTTGCTGGGGAGATGAATACGAAAATATTTTAGCATTTTGTATTTATGACGGAACGTATTGGGCTGTAAAATATACAGGAGCTACAGATATTTCCTTAAATACACCTTCAAAAGTTTACTTTAATAATACGGAAGACAATTGGATACAAATTGAAGAAGGTAATTCCTACAAAATTACAGTCGATGCAATAAATACTACTGTCAAAGTTGAAAAAACAACAGATATTTCAACTCCTGTAGAAACAACAAAATATTATAGCTTAACTTTGTATTCAAATGATGGACACAATAATAATGATCAATATACATTAACTGAAAATACAACCTTTACCCTTCCAAAAGATATTTTCACAAGAACCGGTTACACACTTTCCGGTTGGGCTACATCCAGAACCGGAAGTAAAGTTCATTCAAACGGTGCAGATGTAAGAATATCAGAAAATTCAACCCTATATGCAGTTTGGACTCCGGTCACTAAAGACGGAAATGATTGGGAATTCGTCGGAGATATGCCTTATGGAATGAGTACTCATAATATAGCCATAAAAGACGGAATGTTTATAATCACAGTTGAAGACATTGTTTTAACTTCTAAAAACGGTATCGATTGGTCTGAAGATGTTTTTTATAACGGTGATTATCGAAGCGTTTCTCACTCCCTTCATAATTTAAACGGCAGACTTTATAATGTCGGAGGATTAAGAGTAACTGGTGACGAATATGATGAAGTAACAAATTTAGTTTCTTATAGTGATAACGGTACTGACTTTACAAGATATACTTCTGTTACAGGATTAACAGACGGAATATATTATCATGCGGGAGTTACATTTAATAATGCTTTATGGGTTTTCGGTGGCGAAACAGAAGAAGAATCTTGGGATATGACAGTAAATAATAATGTTTGGAAATCAACTAATGGTTACACATGGACAAAACAATCTGTAAGTGGCTTGAAAGCAAGAGCCGGTCATAAAGCAGTAGTTTACAATAATAAGATTTATATTACCGGCGGTTTTATGGATGGTGGTATAGAAGAATATAATGATGTTCTTGTTTCCTCAAACGGAACTACTTGGCAAACATTAACTTCTAATGCTCCTTGGTCTGCACGAAATGACCATTCTTTAGTAGCAAATGCTGACGGTATGTGGCTTATCGGTGGAAATGATGGTGAGTTTTTAAATGATGTGTGGTTTTCATCTGACGGAACTAACTGGAAACTTATAGATGCAAATCCTCCTTTTGAAGTAAGAGCAGGACATGTCAGTGCAATAAAAGATGGTTATTTATATGTTTTTGGAGGATGTAACACAGATTGGGACAATCCAAACAATTTATCTGATGTATGGAGAAAATACATCGGCATTCCAGAACCGGAATTGCCGTCTGAATACGTCTTAAAAATCTCAAATGACAGTACTTATCCCATTAATACTGTTTATATTAAAAAATCAAGTGAATCATCATGGGGAGCAAATAAAATTTCTTCTTCACTATCTGTAGGCTCTTCTTTTGAGTTTGTATTAGAACCAACAACTTATGATATAAAGATTTACGATACAAAAGGTAGATACAAAACTATTTCTAATATTTCATTAAATAACGATTGTACTCAAAAAATTAATAATTCAAGCTGGACAGAGCCGGTAGTAGTAGTTCCGAAATATTCGTATACAATAAAGAATAGTTATAGTTACGAAATTTCAAATGTTTATTACAGAGTTTCAGGTAGCAGTTCTTGGGTTCTTGCAGCTTCCAATATTGCAAGTGGAAAAAGTAAAACTTTAGGATTGTTAGAGTCAGGAAAAACTTATGAATTAAAGTTTGTTTCTCAAAAGAAAGTTACAACATCTACTTCTGGTTCAGTAAATAAACATAACCGTAACAGACCTGCAACAGTAACAATACCTAATCGAAAAACATTTGCCACAGTTTATTATTATGAAAATAATAAACTGGATTTAAATAAAACAATTACAGTCAACAGTTCATCAAACTGGGTTTCTACAAATAAATAGTATGTAAAAGTTTTTACAAACGGCAGTCTTAAAACGGCTGTCGTTTTTTGTTTTTTTAAAAAAACTAAGGAACAAAGAGTGATTCCTTTGTTACACACGCAATAAAAAAAGGACTTATGAAATGCTCAATAATTTACAAGCACTTCAATAAGTCCTTTTTTCTGTACAATGTAAGATTTAAAATATTGAGAGAATTTTCTTAACGGCACCTTTTGCACCGGAGCATTTTTTAAATCCGTCCGAAATACATTGTGCATTTTTTCGATATTCTTCGTTATTTAAAAGAGTTTCAACCGCATTACAGATATTTGCCGCATTACTTTTCTTCAAAAAGATTCCGGCTTTTAATTGTTCTACTCGGTTTGCAACTCCTCCCTGCTCCGGTGTTTGCGGATACATTACAAGCGGCACTCCGTAATAGAGACTTTCATTTACACTGTTCATTCCGCAATGAGATATAAAAACATCTGCCTTGGAAAGAACGGCGATTTGGTCTACATTTTGGTAAACGCTGATATTTTCCGGAAGATTTTCAAATTCTTTCATATCAACAAGATTTCCGACAGACATAATTACTTGATAATTTGTATTTCCAAAAGCTTTTATGCAATCATGATAAAACTTGACATCATTGTTTACTACCGTTCCCATTGAAATATAAATCAGCTTTTCATGTGTTTTTTCAATTTGTGACGTAGCCGGACGAATAGACGGACCGACAAAAACGTATTTATCAGAAAATGTTTCGCTGGCAGGTTGAAATTCCGGTGATGTATAAACAACGGTATCAACGCTGTCACTGTTTTGAATAATATCCAATACATTATTTATCGGATAATCTTTAGCTTGCAAGCGTTTTATATCATTCCGGATTTTCCCCATAGAAAAAATCATCTTCAATACCTGCCAAATACTTTGCTTCATAATTTTTGCAGAGTGTTGATTAAAAGCAAATGTTGTAGTACTGGAGACAAACGGAATCCCCATTTTCATCGCAACACATTTTCCCCAAATCGCCATAGAATCCGCCACAATACAATCCGGTCGCCGCTTTTGCATTTCTTCACAAACCATTTCATCTAATGCCAATGTAGTATCTACCAATATTTTTGTAGAAAAAGCCAAATCTTTACCTATTCTGACACTGTCTGCAGGCGATAATTTTTCTTCCATATTATAATCATCACAAGAAATAAACTTAGCTCCGGTAGCTTCAATTTTTTCTTTCAACATATTATATGAATAATACAAAACTTCATGTCCGAGTGATACCAGCTCCCGTACAACTTCTAATGTCGGATTTGTATGACCATGTGCCGGAATACAAAAAAATACAATCTTAGCCATCTTTATTTTCCTTGTTATCTATATCGAAATTTCCCAAGCTTATTTCTCCGAAAATCTTAGATATATATTTTTCCATCATAGATTTCGGCAAAATCGCAAGCCCTCTTTCCTCATCTCCGAGAACCAAAATTGTATCTCCCGGTTTTACATCCAACATATCACGAGCCTCTTTCGGAATTACAAATTGTCCCTTCTCACCAATTTTAACAGTCCACGCATTTTTCCCTTTTAACATTACCGTAACCTCCTATTAAAGTAATACAAGTATGAAAAGTGTAACTTATATTACTAATATAACTACAAATGTCAATTAGTTTTTCTACAGATTAATTTTTATTTTCTGAAAAAATGTTATTCTCTGTTTCATTTTCGGGAGCAAAATATGATTGAAGTAACAGCAGCTATTATTAAAAACGATGATAAAATATTGATATGCCGGCGTCCGAAAGGAAAAAAAATGGCTGACATGTGGGAATTTCCCGGAGGAAAGACTGAAGTCGGAGAAACCGCCGAGCAATGTATTATCAGAGAATGTAATGAGGAATTGGATATCACAATTTCGATTGATAATGTTTTCGCCGATATTACGAAGGAAGATTTGCATATAACTTTTTTCATTTGCCGAATTGCCGAGGGAAATATCATACTGAAAGAACATCAAGATTCACGTTGGGTTACAAAAGAAGAACTTTCCGATTATACATTTTGTCCGGCTGACACAAAAGTCGTAGAAATGCTGAAAACTGGTTTTGGTACAAAACACCGAACGTAAGACTTTCGCAAGAAAGTCGCAAACAAAACCTTTTACATGAGTGGTAGATTCGTGCATTTTGCACGAATGGAGTATTTCTGCAAGAGGAAATACCGATAACGAATGTAAACATCTGTAGAAAAGTTCCCCTTACCCCCCAAAAAAGAAAAGAACGCTGAAACTTTTAGTAATAAATATTTATTGTAACAATAAAGCAAAAGCCGACTTTTAAGAAATCAGCCTAACTAAGAATTCCTTGCCGGTTGCAAAACTTCTCGAAGCAATCTTACATTATGCGATAAATAAAAAAAGACTGCCTGAATTAACAGACAGTCTCCTTATTAATTATTGCATGTTTTTTAACAATTTAATATTACGTTGCAATTTTTCCAAATGAGACTGGAATTCTGCAAGCTTTTCTTTTTCCTTTTCGATTACTTCAGCCGGAGCTTTTGCCGTAAAGTTTTCATTGTTCAATTTAGCTGAAGTTTTATCAAAATCTTTGCTTACTTTTCCAAGCTCTTTATTCAAACGTTCAAGCTCAGTTTTTACATCGATGATACCTTCCAACGGCAAGAATACTTCACAATATTCATTTGCACCGGTAGCCGCACCGTGAGGTTTTACAATGTCAGAACCAACTTTTACGGAAGCACCTTTTGCCAATGTCAAAAGTTCTTTTTCGTAAGCTGCACAAAGTTCAATTACATCATTATCTGTTGTTTTTACAAGAATATCCAATTTCTTTTCTAACGGAACATTCATTTCTCCGCGAATATTTCTTGCTAAATAAAGAATGTCAAAGAATTTTTGAGCCTTACGCAACGCATCTGTATCATCAAGATTTTCTCTGTATTCCGGATAATCTTCTGTCATTATAGACAAACCGTGTTCCGGCAAGTTTTGATACAATTCTTCCGTAATAAACGGCATTATCGGATGAAGCAACTTTAAGAATTCTTTCAATACATAAATCAATATAGAAAGAACGGCATTTTTAGCTTTTTCGTCACTGCCGAGCATTCTTGTCTTACTCAATTCTACATAATAATCACAGAAACTTCCCCAGAAGAATGACTGCATTTCTTTAGCTGCATCGTTAAAGCGAGCATTATCAAGAGCTTCGGTTACATTTTTGACAGTCTTGTTTAATTGTCCCAAAATCCATTTATCAAATGTATCCTTTTCCAAAGTTTCAATAGATTCCGAAGTAAAGTTTTCCGGTAAATTCATCAAAATATATCGAGACGCATTCCAGATTTTATTGGCAAATTTCGCTCCGATTTCAAATGAATCGGTACTTTCTTTGTCACCTTCTTTAGGGAAACCTAATTTTAAATTCTGGTTAGGACTTACTATCGCAACCATTGTATAACGCAACGCATCTGCTCCGTGTCTGTCGATTACATCAAACGGGTCAATTCCGTTTCCTAATGACTTAGACATTTTTCGTCCCTGCAAATCCATTACCATTCCGGTAAAGAATACTCTGTTAAACGGAATGTCATTCATAAAATACAAGCCCGCCATAATCATACGTGCAACCCAGAAGAAGATAATATCCGGAGCTGTTACAAGTGTAGATGTCGGATAGAATTTTGCCAAGTCACTTGTTTTTTCCGGCCAACCTAATGTTGAGAACGGCCACAACCAAGAACTAAACCATGTATCCAAAACATCGTCTTCCTGTTTCATTTCGGCACATCCGCAGTCCGGACATTTTTCCGGAGTATCTTCGGCAGCAATCATCTTTCCGCAACTTTTACATGTATAAACAGGAATTCTGTGTCCCCACCAAAGCTGACGGCTGATACACCAATCTCGAATATTATTTAACCAATTGTTGTAAACTTTTACCCAACGTGACGGTAAAAACTCAATCTTTCCGTCAGCGACAGCTTTCAATGCCGGTTCGGCAAGTTCTTTCATTTTTACAAACCATTGGTCACTGTAACGAGGCTCGATGATTGTATTACATCTGTAACACTGACCTACTGCATGTTGATGGTCTTCGATTTTTACAAGTAAGCCCATTTCATCAAGAGCTGCAACTACAGCCTTACGACATTCGGTTCTGTCCATTCCTCTGAACTTTTCAGGAACTAAATCGTTCATAGTAGCGTCGCCGTTCATTATGTTGATAAATTCAAGATTATGACGTAATCCCATTTCGAAGTCATTAGGGTCATGTGCCGGAGTAATTTTTACCGCACCTGTTCCGAATGACGGGTCTACATAGCTGTCAAAAATTGCAGGGATTTCTCTGTTCATAAAAGGTAAAATAAAATGTTTACCGCGATATTTTTCAAATCTCTCATCGGTATCGTTAAAAGCTACCGCCGTATCCCCGAAAAGTGTTTCCGGACGAGTTGTAGCAACAACAATAAATTCTCCCGGAAGTTCTTTTATAGGATATTTAATATGCCAGATTTTACCGCTGCGGTTTTCGTGATTAACTTCATCATCTGCCAATGCAGTACCGCAACGAGGACACCAGTTTACGATATATTTGCTTTTATAAATCAAACCTTTGTCATAAAGGTCAATAAAAACTTTTTTAACAGCTTTAGAGCGTTTTTCATCGAAAGTAAATGCTTCATAATTCCAATCTGCACTACATCCTATTTTTCGCAACTGTGAAATAATTGATTTCTGATGTCTTTTAGCCGTTACCCAAACTCTGTCAACAAACTCTTCTCTTGTAAAATCAGTTCGTTTTTTACCTTCTTTTGCAAGCTCACGTTCTACGACATTTTGAGTCGCAATTCCGGCATGGTCTGTTCCCGGAACCCACAATGTTTCATATCCCTGCATACGTTTATAACGAGCAAGAATATCCTGAATCGTATTGTTCAAACCGTGTCCCATGTGAAGAACACTCGTAACATTCGGCGGCGGAATTACCATTGTAAAAGTTTCTTTTTTCTTTCCGGCTTTAGGTGTAAATAATTTATTTTCAAGCCAATAACTGTACCATTTATCTTCAAAACTTTTCGGATCATAAGTTTTTGCAAGTTCAATCTTCATCAGTACATCCTTTCCTTAATATATAAGATTCTGTTTTTTAGCTTTATTCACATGTTTTGTCAATGCAAGCCGACAGTTTCAATTATTGCTTTAATATTATGCCATTGAAAACTATTTTTCTTTTAGATATAACATCACACATATTAAAAAAGGAGACAAAAAAATGAAAAAAATTTTAATTTCTTTGTTTTTACTCTTCACCGTCTTTTCTTGGGCTGAAGATATTCAATTGAAAAACGGAACTACGGTAAAAGGAACAATTATAGAAGAAAATGAAATTTCATATTTCGTAAAAATAGAAACCGGGATTTTAGAAGTTTCCAAAGAAAATGTTGTAAATATAGAAGAAGACATTGATTTTTCCGTTTCGGAAATTCAGCCGGAAATTGCCAACACAAAGCCGAAAACTTCATTTAAAGATTTAAAAAATGATCCAAACTATTTTGCATATCGACATTATTTTCTAATCGGACTAGGTTTTCTGATTCCCGGATTATCATTGACAATGACACCGTTATTGTTCACGCCGGCTGTTGTAAATGCGTTAGTTAGCAATAAGACTCCCGTTATTGATGTCATTTATCCGACTTCACTTTATTTCAGTTGTATAGGAGTCGGTTTAGTATTAAACATTATTTCCATTCCGCTATTTTACTTAGCCAATCGATATTATCAAAAGGCATTGGAAAAATACAGAGTTTCTGTAGATGTACGGGAAGACAACCTTGAAATAAGCATGAATGTTTCATTTTGACAGAAGGAGAAAATTATGAAGAAAGCATTTTTTACCATATTAATATTGATAGTTTGTATTTGTACAACATATGCAGACACTTTATTCAGAATGTCTGACGGAACAAGAATAAACGGAAAAATTATAAGCGTTAACGACAACAACTATATAATCGAAAGCGAAGACGGCAGTATCATTACAATTCACAAAAGCGACATAAAACGCATAAAAGGCAAAATAACTCCGGATTTTCGAATGAATCATCCGTTAAAAAACAGCGTTGATTATCACGCTTATAAAAGAGATTTTAAAATCGGGTTAGGTTTCTTTATTCCGGGAATAATCATCACGTCAATTCCGACATTATTTTGTACCGGTATCGTCATACAAAATCTAATCACTTATGACACTCACGCAAAGCAATCTGATGTTATAGCCGGAGTTTCCTGTTACTTTCTCAGTATAGGAGTCGGAGTAATACTTGATTTAATTTCAATACCGTTTTTTATTTCCGCTGATAAACATTACAGACGTGCCATCGAACAATGCAAAGTTTCTTTTGATGCCGGATTTTCACAAGAATCGCTGAAAGTTGCGATGAATGTTTCGTTTTGATACTTATCGAGGATAAAACAGGCTTTAAAAAGGAATTCTAACACCGAGTCTACTCAGCAAATTACCTTTTGCCCCGGTGTTAGATACTACATCTAAAGCCTATTTCAACTGTGCGGTTTCAACATAACCCGAACCGGTTTCTGCTATACCATAGCCAAAAATTGGGTTTGAAGTTCCGTTTCCGCCTGCAATTCCGGACTTTTTGTCATCCGCTATAGTTTCATCTTTATCTGCCGGTTTACTTGGAATTGCTTTGAGTGTACCATCACCATTTTTGTAAACACCGATGTTTATGTCATCCAATACTAATGTACTTGTAGTAGGCAACATAATTGTTTCCCAAGCTCCCGTATACATATTATTTTCATCTACACCGGCTACTGTCGCACCGGGATTTGCAAGATATGCGTATTTCGGATAACTCAATGAGTTCATGTAGTAACCGATATAAGGAATTGTCTTTCCTTCACCGTTTTTTGCAACTTCCATAGTGATATACTGACCTTGTGAACCGTAAGCATCTACAGCAACAAGATTTTCTGATTCATCGAATGTTGAATCATACTTATCTAAGTAAGCATAATACAATGAACCTGCATCATTACGACTATATGCTGCAATATGAATATGTCCATCATCATCTGCTTTTATCGCACAGTATCCGCCTGCATGTCCGTCAAGGATAGCAATAGGTGTTGCCCATTCAGTACTAATGCCATTTATATCTCTTAATCCAGTATCAGTTCTTTTTCCTGCGTTAGTGAGAGGATTTTTCAAATAGCTGTACCAAAGAGTTTTATTCGTTGTATCATCATACCAAACGGCAACAACTACATCTGAACCGGTTCCTGATTTTGTAGCAGGTACTACAGAAATTGAATAATAAATTCCCGGTCTTACAGTTGCATTGCCATTTGCACCGCTTTGATTTGCTACGATAGAGATAGTCTCGTAATTTGGATTATAATTATTAGCATTATCATTACAATGTTGATTATAAGCATCATCAGCAAAATCTCCGAATTTAACCGCAGACGGCTCCCACAATTTATCATCAGGGTTATTACAAGGATTTTCAGGAGCATTTCCAAAATTACCGGCTTTAAATTTTAGTTCACCTAAAGTGTTGTCATAATACATCATATAAAGGTTTGTACCAGTATCAGCTGAGGTTGTGGTAGCAAATTGAATACTGTCTCCTTTTGCAAATCTGTTTACATTAGATACATAACTTCCGTTTCTGGTAATTCCCAGATATTCAAGACGCAATCTTCTATATTTTGTGTATCCTGTATATTTATCATTACTTATATTCTCATTTGCTATCGGTCCCCAATGACTTGAGATTAGTCCCAGTCGACCTGTTTTCTTGTTAGCTGTATATGTATCGGTTCCGCCGTTTGTACCGAACATATTTCCGTTTTGGTCATAAATAAATCCAATTTGATTTACACCGGTGTAATCTGTCATCCATGTTTGATAAGAATTAGTATTACCGTTTGGATAGCTTGCTAAGTCTTGGCTGTGTGCAAATGCAAATCCCAACATTCCGTTTGTAGGGTTTACATGCATTACGACTTCGCTTAACTCTCCGTTTTCTGCTCTACCGGCCATTGAGTTTATTTCCCAAATTGCGAGTTCTACATTGTCTGTCAAAATATCGTTGTTTTGTCCGTTTGGTTGGCGGTTGTAAGCATTTGCATATTTACTTTCATTATCACTAGCAGCATTGTCAACTTTTGCTCCGTTATTATTAATGTTATTTAGAGAATCAATTTTAAGAGAATCAATTTTCCCTACAACAGTTATTTTGATTTCACCGGATTTAGCATTTGACGGCAAAGTGAAAGACATATCATTATCCAAAGTTGCAGTTGCTCCACCTGTAAAAGTTACTGTTGATCCGGATTTAATATTAAATCCTTTTAGTGTAATTTTTTCTGACTTTGGACTTCCCTCTGTCGTTTTTCTGTAATAATAAACCGGATATTTACCTAAAGCACTTCGACCGTATACAGAAGGATTTTTCTTTTCCAACCCTGTAAGAGTCGTACTCAGTCCCGTAATATAAGGTACTACGTCCATTTGATAATTTGCAGAACTTGATTTAGGATTATTATATATAACGATAACGCTGTCGCCGTTTTTTTCTGCTTTACCGCGGTCTTCGGCTCTTACTTCTACTTTTACATCTGTCGCTACAATTCCGCTAATTTTTTCTGTATCCCAATGAATTTTCCAATCGATAGTGTTTCTGTCTTTGGTAAATTGTTCATTCAAGATTTCACACGCCCAGCCATAATCATTCATTGCCTTAGTGAAAACCCAAGTTCCGTCACTGTTACGTTCTGCTATTTTAAATTCATCACCGGCTTCCAAATTTTTACCGCCTTTAAATTTAGAAATCTTCGCATACAATGCTTTAAGCAATACATTATCACTTGCTGTTCCGCTGATTGTAATCTTTCCGGAAACTTTCGGGTCATTTCCCAATTTACCTTTTATCACGTCTGTCAAATCATCTTCCAATTCTATATGACCGTTTGCACGGTTGTTTTGGTAAAGTGAATTCTCGCTTTCGCTGTTCCAATAGAACGGATTGATTGTTACCGTAGGAGGTGTTGTATCCAGTAAAGCTGTTTTTACCTTTATAGCTATTTCAGCTTCCTGACTGCCGTTTTCTGTTTCGTCTACGATTTTTATATTCAAAGTCGTTTCGTCAATATCTTCTTCTATATTGTTATTTTTGAAATAGCTTACAAAATCATAAGTAGTTATAGTAGTAACCAATTCGCCTCGGATATCATCACCGAAAGAAGAACCGCTTGCCAAATCTTTTGCCGGAGTAGACCAAGCTCCGCTTCCGACTTTCCATTGCCATTGTAATTTTGTATTACCGCCGACAATTTTTGCTTTTACCGTCGTATCGCCCTTGATTGTCATCAACGATGTATTACCTTCCAACGGTAGATTCAACATTGTTACTTTCTGCGTTCCCTTCTTTCCGTTTACGCTAACATCTTTTTCCTTTCCTTCTACATTTTCGCCGGCAACGTAACTGTTTGCATAAACCTTTATCAACTCGTTATCTTCTATTTTATTGTTACCGTTATCATCAGTTCCGAATGACACTCCGGCAAAACGAGGTGTATTATTTACTACTTTACCGTAAACGGTTTCCTCTTTTGAGTTGCCGGCTTTGTCAAACGCCACAAAATGAATGTCTACATCGCCGTCAAATATATTTTCACTGTTGATTGAAGCGGTCCAGTTGTAAGTTGTTCCCACTCTGGTTACACCTTCTACCATTTTATCACCGTCATCATAATCTATAGAATTATTTTCATCATAGAATGTCGTTGTTCCGGTTTCTATAATCGTATTATCTATTACTTGTGCCACGGCAAAGTAAATCACAGTATCATTTGTCGACGGCACTACTCCCTCTACGGTTATATTTTTCCCGTCGACATTTTCTATTCTATAGATAGCACCGCCGATTTTACACAAACCGCCGTTGTGAACAAAAGTAGGTACATTCTCGGAAAAAGTAGGTACATTCCCGGAAATCGTGATTTTATTGCCGTTGACTGATGATACTTCAACTTCCTTCCAGTACATTCCGTCAGAAGAAATCAATTCTTTTTCTCTGGCATTATTTAATTTATTCACATCATAACGATTATCATCTCCCTTAGCTCCTTTTTTGAGCATAGGGTCTATAATGTAAGTCGTATCGTCTACGGTTCTGGTAAAATACATTGCGATTCGTTCGAATCCGCTTTGATTATGTCCGTCGGCACTGCTTTCTTTAAACTTTCCGTCTATTGTATAAACGCCTGAGGAAGAATTTTCTATTCCAGCTCGTTTTGTTTTTGTTGTCTCTGAAAGTTCGCTGACTTCAAAACCCGGATCTTCATTATCATAATGTATTATGAATGTCTGTTCATTTGATTTTTCATCCATATCTTGGGCATTCAATGTAAAATCAATTGTACCGAATCCGCTTGTAGGTGTAGATAAAGGAATTTTCACATTATATTTTTTACCGCCGTTTAATGAAACCTTATCATTTACCGAAGTTTTATTATTTATCTTGATAGTGTCAGAAGCTATACCGCTATCATCTTCTATCGAACATTCCAAATACCAGCCTGTTCCGGAAATCCACATTTCATCTTCATATTCCAATGTTTTAACAGGATTTCCTCCATCGTATTGAACGAGTTTTAAATCTGAAAATTGCGGTAAGTCTTTATCGATTGTAAATACGACAATTTCACTTTCCGTATATTTTCCGGTTTCGCTTACGGCAATAGCTTTTACTGCAATATTCTCACCTTTCATTGTTTTATTTTCATTTATGTTCAATCGCCAATTTGTTTTACTTGATGACGTTACAGGTATTCCTCTGACTGTAGAAACAGATGAATCGGTAACAACTTTGCTTTTTAAACCTTCGCCTCCAGCATTTGTTTCTAGCTTATTTTCCCAGTTTGAATCAAAAGTACTGCCGTTATAATTTGTATCTATCTGGATATAAACTTCTTTTACACTGCTTGTTAATATATTGGTAGTACCGGAAACCGTGATTCTACCGCCGAGTACAGATTTTGCCAACGGATATTCTATATTAACTTTCGGTTTGTCACCGTTCGGTAAAACCTGCAAGCTTAATTTTTTAGGGGCACTGACATTACCGTATTCATCTGTTGCTTTTAACCAAACATACAATTCATAAGTATCTTCCGGAAAAGCTCCTGTCTTTGGATCTACAGATATATCGTAAAGTTCTTCTAGCTTATAGTTCAAAATATCATTATCTTCAAACTTGATTTCCCAATTTAACGGATTTGAAATTTCAATATAACCGCTTTCAGGTGCAGTCTCATCTGTTGTCAATGCATATTCGATTTTCTCTACATTGCTTGAATCCACCGATGTTCCTCTGATTGTATTTGCATCTGTTCCGTAAACATTGCTGCCGTCACTGTGACTGTTTATATTCACTGTCGGTGGAGTATTGTCCACGTTCACGGTAAAAGATTTTTGTGATGTAAAACCGAACTTATCTTTTACCTCTACTTTAAAGGTCAATAACGTCTGTTGCACATTTGAAATATTTATTTCATATTTGTAAAAAGATGTACCGTTGACAAGTTTTGTTTTTATACGATTTGTATCATTTGTAAGAGGTACTACACCGCTGGTTTGGTCTGTTGTGGTTAGTGTACAGCTGGCAATTCCGTTTTCATCCGTACCGCCAATCAAAAACCATATCTTTTTTTCAGTTCCGCTGAATGTCTTTTCGGAGAATGAGTTTGACCATACAGATGTATCTACATCTTTGCTTGTCGGAAAGTCCGGATCTTCATTTGGTTCTGCATTAAAGTAAACATCCGTCATTTCCGGATATTCAGTATCGACTTTTACTTTAAATTTCGTAATACCGTCTTTTGATGAATCATTTAATTTTACGGTCGTCAAATCAATCACGTCTTTTGATTCAAATGTTACGCCGGTAGAATCTACTACTCTGAATGCAAGAGTTTTCTCGCCGTCACCTTCAAAATCATATCTCCATGCTCCATTTTGGTAACAGTTATTAGCAGCCCAATTATTTCCACCGTCTTCAGACACATAAACTTTGATATTATTTTCACCGTCATCATCCGTAATCATTCCGTAAATCGATGATGAATTACACCAGATTGCATTGCCGTCTGTAGGTACTGATAAGTTTTGAAATCGCACTATAGGACGGTCTAAATCTTGATTTATAGTTATCGGTTGCTGTGTAAAAGTAATATTGCCCAGCATATCTACAGTCGCCACGGTAAAATCATAATCACACTCACTTGCTTCTGGATGAATAATTTCAGAATTAAACTCTCCGCTCCATGAGATTCCGTCTACCTTTTCCAATTTATACCATTTGCCCCGTGTCGGATTATCACTTGTCATATCATTTGTGATTGCAGGAATTGTCGTTGTCGGTTCTGTTTGATAACTTACATAAACAGCTTCTACTCCGGCTCCTCGGTCGTTACAGCTTACGCTTATCTCAATTTTTTTATTTACGGAAGCATTCGCTACAGGAGATGCAATTTGCAATGTCGGACCTTCATTGTCTATAAGAATTTTCTCCCTTACTATTTGAGATTCGACATTATTTGCAATACATTTTACTTCTACATTGATTGTTTCTGTTTTTCCGGCTACAAATAATTTTGAATCAAACGAAAATGTAACGGTTTTGGTAGTTTCTTCCTTATTCAGGAAAGTATATTTATGCCATTTCCCCAAATCAGCATTATTTGCTGTCAGACTGAAACTTTCGGCTGCTTCATAATCTGCTTTTATTTCGTCACTCGCTATTACTGTACTTGACGTTATACGGAACATAATATGACTCAATGGGGCTTCTCCGCCGATTGCTTTTACCGAGATGTTTACATTACCGCTGTAATAACCGTTAGATTCTCCGCCTGTTCCTTTTTCTGCCGTAATAGATTTTATATATGGTTTTTCTGTCGATGATACTACAATTGTTTTTTTATAAATTTCACTTTTAGTACCGTTATTATCTTTTACTTCCATGTATAAATAATAAGTTCCCACATTCTTAAATTTATCTATTTCCCAATTCTGTCTTGTAAATGATTTGATATTCTCTAATATTTCTACATCGGAAGCGTCAAACTTTTCTTTTACCTTTTCTTCTGATAAGTTGTCTGCCTCTCCTAAAACTATGTATCTCAAGCCTTTTTCTGCTATTGCATCATCATCTATTACGGCACCTTTCAATGTTGTTTCCGGGAAAATCACAGTTTTTCCTTCACTGTCAAAATCAATATTGTAAATGATTCTCGGTTTGTCCGCTTCTTGCAAAACTTTAAAGTAATATTCGTCCGTCTCGCCGTCGCCCCAAGTTTCACTGTTTCCGGCGGCGTCATAAGCGGTTGTTTTTAATAGATAATTGCCGTCTACAAACATTGTTGTATCAATTTTCAAAGTAAAGTTTCCCGGAATTCCGGAAGAAGCTGTGATAATCTTTTTATCATCGGATACGGATTCTTCGGATACAGACAATTTTCCGTCTTCATCGTATGTCAATGTTACGGAATAAATTTTTGATGTTCCGTCAGCATTATAAAAGTCTAAAACAGATTCGTTGATTCTATAATTATCAGAAATTGTACCTTTTAAAATCATTTCTTGATTTTGATAA
>JBGUUT010000131.1:0-8837 GCA_045133795.1 Spirochaetota bacterium | reverse complement strand
TTCATTCGTGCAAAATGCACGAATCTACCACTCATGTAAACGGTTTTGTTTTCGACTCGATATTTTCCGTTGGAAAATATTTCGTTCGTACGTTTCACGTACTCACCGTGTCTGCAAGCCAAAACCAGTTTTGATTACAAAAAAAGAGAAATACTCCTTAAAACCTCGTTGTTCTTTGAACAACAAAAACGTTATGAGGCGGACTTGTTCCGCAGAACCGATTAAAACCAAAAATGGTTTTATAACACTTTGAAGCAAAGTTATATTTCAGGGCGGTGTTCACTTGGTATTTAACTGGCGTTAAATACTTCGTTTCACTCGATGTTTTCTTTCGAAAACATTTCATTCGTTCACGTTGTGAACTCATCGTTGTTCGTACGTTTCACGTACTCACCATGACTTGTTCCGCAGAATAGATTAAAACCTAAGTAGGTTTTATAAAGTTTTGAACCCAAAATGAATTTAAAATGCCGACTTGTCGGCAAATAAAATTTTGAACCAAAGAGAGTTTCTTAAACTTTGAAGCAAAGTTGCATTTTAACGCCGGCTATGTCGGCAGAATGTTCCCAAACCTACAAAGGTTTATAAAGTTTTGAAGAAAACTTTAGCCTTGTGCCGGCAACAGAAAGAAACGAACAGTTATATAAGGAAGATTCTGTAAGTATTCAATTAGAATATTTGTGTTGAAAGGAATAAAAAAGTACGAATTGAAGCTTGTAAATGCTTTTTTTCAATTAATAATTGTTGTTTGACTGCGGAATTTACAATTATTTGTTAAAAAAATAGTTCGGGCGGAAAATTTTGTTGTTATGCGAACATGTAAAATTATGGTATAATCACAAAAGATAAACAGATTTTTTTTGGAGAAAGACAGATGAAAAATACTGTTTCAGAAAGTGAAGCTTTGAATAATTATTTTAAAGAAAGAGAATATACGGCTAATTCATACGTAATGCGATGTTTTTCAATATCTATGTTTATATATCTTGTATGTTTTCTGCTGAATCTTTTTGAAATCTTTATTATTGATAAAGAAATAATGCTGATGGGATTTGTTCCGGCAGTAGTTATATATTTAATAATGCTTATAATTACAAAAAGTGTTTCGTTATCATCGAGAAAAATAAAATATTTTATGTTGTTTTGTATTATTTCGGTGTTTACGTTTATAGGTGTAAGTATTACGTATCATGCGGTTATTTTGGCGGTGTTGCCGATTCTTTATGCAATAATCTATTCTTCAAAAAGAGTAATATGGTATACGTACGGTTTGACGGTAATCAGTACAATTATCGTAGTATTTGTAGGATATTATTGTGGATTGTGTGATGCAAATATGGCATTGACTACCACAACCAGATTGGGCAAGCATATAGCTGCAGACGGATTATTTTCATTGAGAGAGGTTAATAACAATCCGTTATTTGCTCTTACATTATATTATGTCGTTCCCAGATGTTTAATTTATATTGCAGTAGTTTCAATATGTGAAGGTATTTTAAAAATTATCAATGAAGGTATAAATAAAGCAAAACACGCAATTGAAATGGAAGTATTTCAAGAAGAATTAAAACATAAGGTAGATGAACAGACTGTAGAATTACGTGAGAAAACAAGAAAAGTACAAGAAGCTTATTGGCAAACGGTTACGGCATTGAGTGAAGCCGTAGATGCTAAAGACAGATACACAAGTGGACACTCCAGAAGAGTTGCAGAATATTCTAAAATGATTGCAATGCGAATGGGCAAAAGTATCGTAGAACAGGACATGATTTATCGAGCCGGGCTGTTACACGATGTCGGTAAAATAGGTGTTCCGGTTGAGATTATCAATAAGCCGGGGAAATTAACGGACGGTGAATTTGATTTGATAAAAAATCATCCGATTACGGGGTATCACATATTAAAAGAAATTTCAGAATACGGAGATATAGCTGTTGCTGCAAAATATCATCATGAACGTTACGACGGTAGAGGTTATCCGAATGGATTAACGGGAAAAAATATTCCGGAATCAGCCAGAATATTAGGTGTAGCCGATTCGTATGACGCAATGACAAGTAACAGAAGTTACCGTAAGGGATTACCGCAAGATATTGTAAGAGGTGAGATTGAAAAGGGGAAAGGAAGACAGTTTGACCCGGAAATTGCAGACATTATGCTTCAGATGATAGATGAAGATGAAGAATATACATTGCGACAGATTGACAGAGTGGATTATAAGATTCTGGTAATAGGTGATGATGATGATAATAATTTGCGAATCAAGCAAATTATGCAAGAAGAAAATATTTATGAAGTTATTCTTGCAAAAGAATTGGAAGACGTAATTGAAAAGCTGGAACAAAATCCGATAGATTTGATTATTTTGGATATAAAAATGAATCAAAATAAGGGCTGGAAGATTCTTCAAAGAATAAAAGAGATATATCGAATTCCGACAGTACTTATGTCAGATGATAACGACTTGAGAAATACGAATGAATTTAAGGAATTCGGTTGCGATGATTATATTACAAAGTCGTTTGGTGCGTTGATGATAAAAGAAATCGTTTATAATATGACGAAAAAATGTAAGTAATACCAATATATAATTTGCAAATTATTTAGCCGACTTCAATTCTGGTCGGCTTTTTTTATAGCTACATAATTTTGTTTTATCACATTGCAAAATTGTCCCTTATTTGTTAAGGAAGAAATTGAAAATCTCAAGATAGAGCAAACCTTAATTTATGCACAACACAGGTGCATTGTGATGTATCTTCTTTCCCAAAAATTGAATCGATTTGAAGGAGAGTTTTTTTAATAAAGGAATAAAAATGAATCAAGATTTGGTTGTGAAATTAGAAGACGGGATTTTAAATATTCGAGTCGGTGCCATTATCATGAAAGGCGATAATTTTCTGATGGTGGAAAATGACAGTTTTGACCATTTGTATTCTGTCGGCGGACGAATCAAATTCGGCGAAACGGCGGAAGAGGCTGTAAAACGGGAAGTTTTTGAGGAAACCGGCGTGGCAATGGAAATAGACCGACTTGCTTTTATTCACGAAAATTTCTTTCCGGGCGATTCTCTTGTTAAGCGTGGGAAAATTGTTCATGAAATTTCGATGTTTTTTTATATGAAAGTTCCTGCCGATTTTGAACCTGAGTGTAACAGTTTTACGGAGGACGGTGTAAAAGAGCGGCTGGTATGGATAAAATCCGATTGTCCTCGAAAATATTATCCGGAGTTTTTTAAGACAGAACTTGCCACGCCGTCAAAAGAAATAAAGCATTTTGTAACTAAGGATGTTTAGAGTAACCAAAATGAACAGAATAATAAAAACTGCAGCTCCTGAGCATTTAGAGAAATCCTTAGATTTAGTAGAAAAGGTATTTACTGCTTCGGAAGGTGCGGAGTCCGGGCGATTGGTGAGGTCGCTTGTAGAAGAAATAAGAAGTAAAAAATTCTATGTTCCGCAATTAGACTTGGTTATGATCAATGATAAAGACGAAATTATCGGATACGCAATGTTTTCTCGTTTTCATTTAGAGGGAAAATATGAAAATCAATTATTGTTACTTTCACCGGTAGCTGTAAAAACTGAGTTGCAACGTCAACATATTTCAAAAGAACTTATAGAAGCGGGATTTGAAAAAGCAAAGGAAATAGGTTTTGAGGCCGTAATTGTCGAGGGAAATCCTAAAAATTATAATTCCAGAGGATTTAAGACATCTTACGATTACGATATTGTAGCCGGACCGAAAGTAAAAATCCCGTTTGTCGAATGTTTAATGGTCAAAGAACTTGTACCCGGTTCGTTGGACAATATAAAAGGAATTGTAGATTATTCATATTATGAATGTTTAACATAGGGAAAAAGGTGACAAAATGGCAAAAGAAATAAATCCTAAAGATACGACAAGAGCGATGGCTTATGAACTGTGGATGAAAGCTCCCAATCCGATGGTAACTTTTTTTAAGACGTTAGATGTGACGAACTTGATTAAAATCAGTAAAAGAAAACGATTGAAATTCAATATGCTTCTGGATTATTGCATTGGAAAAGCAGCCGTGAATATAAAGGAGTTTTATATTCTCCCGGTCGGTGAAAAACTTATTCAATATGATATGATTGCGGTAAATACCATTGTGAAAAATAAAAACGGCGAAGTCAGTTCTTGCGATATTTTATATACGGAAGATTTGAATAGATATAATGAAGAATATTTAAAATATACTTCTTCGGTTGCAGAAAATTGTCGGGACAGAGATTTGTCAGATGACAGCATGGTAATAGGAACATCGGCGATTATTGACACGGAAATTGACGGAGCCGTCGGAATGAACAGCGGAATTTTTAATAATCCGTTTATTATTTGGGGGCGTTATAAAAAGAAATGGTTTAGATATTATCTTAAGCTTTCATTTCAATTTCATCATACGCAAATGGACGGAGCTCACGCCGGCAGATTTTTGGCGAACTTACAAAATGAAATTAACAGTTTGAAATGAGGTAAAAAGTTATGAATGTAGAATTAATCAGGGCGACAATCGATGATGCTCAGTTGCTGTGGGAAATGCAAATAAAATCATTTCAAAAATTATTAGATAAATATCAAGATTACGAAACAAGTCCGGGAAATGAACCGCTGAATAAAACCTTAAACCGTTTAACTCAACAGAATTCATATTACTATTTTATTTGTATGGACAATATAAAAGTCGGAGCGATTCGAGTGATTGACAATCATTCGGAAATGCGTAAAAAAATCAGCCCGATATTTGTATTGCCGGAATATCAAAATAAGGGAATTGCACAAAAAGCATTAACTTTGTGCGAACAGATACACGGAACTCATCACTGGGAACTTGATACTATTTTGCAGGAAAAAGGAAACTGCTATTTGTATGAAAAGTTTGGATATTGCAAAACAGGAAAAACAGAAAAGGTCAACGATAGACTAACGTTGGTGTTTTACGAAAAGAATTAGCCTATTTATAATATCAGATAAACTTCAGGGGTTATGCAGTTAGAAAGACTTAAAATTTTACGGAGGAATATGATTTATGAAATTGACAACAGAGCAAAAGCATTCAATTATTAAGAGGTTTAGCGATAATTGCAGTTGTATTCATACACAATACACCAACAGGGATGGCACAAGTTTTTTTTAGACCGTTTTTGAATTTTTCAGTTGGCTTGTTTTTATTTCTTAGCGGTATGCTATCAAATTCATCTAACTGGAATCCAAAGAAAAGAATTATCAAAGTATTAATCCCATATGTTTTGTGGACTCTAATCTATTCTACAATGTACAATATTAGCAATCCTGCAAATATTCCAATTGTATTCTTTAAGAATATAATAACTGGCAAAGCTGCAGCGGTAATGTATTATATTTTTGTTTACTGTGAATTTACCCTCCTTATTCCTCTTATTGATAGACTTGCAAAATCAAAGTTCAAATATCCGATAACTGCTGTTATTACCATAGTACTCACAACAATTTGTGTATTATTAGGAAAAAGAATTCTGGGGAAATATAGTAGGTACTTAGCTTTGTAATCTATATTGAGTAATCTAATACAAATTATTTATTTTAGGTATTGACTCTATGGTAACCCGATACTTTATAGTGAAGATGTAAAGCAGAGGTGCACATCTGCAAAAAACTTTTTGGAGGAATAAAAATGTATAGTATTGGGGAATTTTCAAAATTAAGCGGTCTGTCAATTAACATCTTGCGACATTATGAGACTGTTCGTGTATTAATACCGGATAGTGTAAATGAATTTACGGGATACCGATATTACAGAGCGTCACAGTTGGTTACGGTCAATAAGATATTGGCGTTAAAAGATGCAGGTTTTTCCCTTATGGAAATAGCAACCATATTTGCAGATGTTCCTTCGAATTCTTCTATCATTTCTATGTTAGAAGTAAAGGCAAATGAATTAGAGGAAGCATTAAACAGTGAACAAGAGAGATTAATGCGACTTCGAACAAACATTTTTAATATAAAAAACGGAGGAATACCTTTTATGAATGAAATAACAATTAAAAGAGTTGAGCCGATTATGATTGTATCCACAAGAAAAGTAATTGAAAAAGGTGATTTTGGGGCTGAAGCTAAAATGTGGGAAACTGTAAATGAATTTATTAAAGCTAATAAAGTGCAACAGACAATTCCTTGTATGGCATTGTATCACAATGGGACATGGGACTGGGAGGCAACAGAAAATTGGGATGTAGAGGTAGCAGAACCAATTACGAAAGCAGTGGCAGAAAATGATGTGGTAAGCGTCAGAGAGCTTCCTATTATAGAAAGAATGGCTTGTATTGTTCATCGAGGTTCTTTAAGGAATATCGGTGATACTTACAAGGCTATTGCAAGCTGGATTGAACAAAACAATTATTCCGTTAATGGTTCGGTACGAGAGATATATCATGTCGGAGAATGGGCGACTTCAAATGAAGAGGAGTATGTGACAGAATTACAGTTTCCGTTAGCTAAATAATTATGAGGGTTCTGGGTAAATTATCCCGGAGCCCTATGTATGTGAAATAAAAATGTGACGAGGTAAATACGTCTTCGAGCAAAAAAAAGGATTAACACTACTTTAACAAGGCAAAAGAAATAAAAGGAATATTTATGCAAGATGAAATAATTAATCAAGCCTTAGAATATGTGAAAAAGATATTTGAAAATGATTTCAGCGGACATGATTATTTTCACACTTTGCGTGTATTTAAAATGGCAACACATATTGCAACGGAAGAAAAAGCAAATTTGGAAATCGTACAGCTTGCGGCACTATTGCATGATGTTGACGATATAAAGTTGTCACCTCAAACACATGCACAAAAAATAAATGCCCGACGTTTTTTAGCTGCAAATAATTTTCCGGAAACAACAATTTGCAATATATGCCAAATTATAGATGAAGTTTCATATTTGGGAAACGATTCAGTGACTCCAAAAACTTTAGAAGGAAAATGCGTACAAGATGCGGACAGATTAGATGCACTCGGAGCTGTCGGAATAGCCAGAGCTTTTGCGTATGGCGGAAATCACAACAGATTAATGTATCATCCGGATATTAAACCAAAAATGAATATGGGGAAAGAGGAGTATATTAATCATATTTCCACGACCGTTAATCATTTTTATGAAAAATTATTTAAATTGACTGAATTAATAAACACGTCCACGGCAAGAAAGATTGCAACAGAGCGAGAGGCTTATATGAAAAATTTTATTGCAGAATTTATGGATGAATGGGACGGTACAAGATAGTTTAGGCGTTGTTACGTATGACGGAATTAAAAGTAAAGTAGGAGTCGAAAATATGCAAGTTACGTCAAGTTCAAATAAAATGGGCGATTATTTAAAATCAGATGATGTAATTGATTATGAAAAACAATCTATTGCACAGTTGGCTGATATGTTATTTCAAAAATCAACCGGTGAAATTGAGTTTATAAAAGTAGCTTATGAATTTGTACGAGATAATATTTCGCATTCGGCGGATATAAAAGAAGATATAATCACATGTTCGGCTTCGCAGGTAATGGAAGCCGGACACGGAATTTGCTTTGCGAAGTCGCATTTATTGGCGGCGTTGTTGCGTTGTAAATCTGTACCGACGGGATTTTGTTATCAAAAACTTATTTTGGACGATGAAACTGCTCCGGTTTTGATATATCACGGACTTAACGGCGTTTATATCGAAGAGCAAAAAAAGTGGATTCGCCTTGACGCAAGAGGAAATAAAGTCGGTGTAAATGCACAGTTTTCGACAGATACAGAACAACTTGCTTTTCCAGTTCGTCCAGAAAAAGGCGAAGAAGACGGCTTTGTGATTTATCCTAATCCGGATAAAAAGATTTTGGAGCGATTGAGAAAATATAAAACTCGGACGGAACTCTGGGACGATTTGCCGACGGAATTGGAAAATAAAACAAGCTGATTTACGAATCGCAGGTGAAAACTATGAAAAAAATACTCGTTATGGATGAGAAAAATTATACTCCAGATTTAAAGGAAATTTATCGTGTGGCAGTAAGGGGAATTATTTTTATTGACGGTAAGTTGTTGATGATTGAAAATAATTTTGGAGAGGCAAAACTTCCGGGCGGAGGTATCGAGAGTGGCGAAGATGACAGCGAGGCTTTGGTACGAGAAGTAAAAGAAGAAACCGGATATGACGTTCTGGTGGAATCTATTGTTCCGTTTGGGGAAATTGAGGAAAAAAGACTTTCGGTAAACGAACCAAAAATATGGCATCAAATCAGCCGGTTGTATTTTTGTGATGTATATCCAGAAAAAGGACAGTGTAATTATACAGAAAATGAGAAAAAATACGGATTTAAGCAAATTTTGTATACGTTGGATGAAGCATTGCAAAAGCATAAAGCAATGCTTGATAAAGAGGGAAAACCGGCTTGGAATCAGCGAGAATATAAAATGTTGTTGCTGATACGTGAATATTTAAGAAATCGCCCGAATTAATTTGATTTGCCGACGGAATTGGAAAATAAAACTTAAAGAATATCCATTTTTAAGCGACACTTTTTATACAATGCAACAGTGTTGTGCATTATTTAATAATCAATTCTATTGTCGGGGACAGACCTGAAATATAACCTTGAAAATTTCATAAAACCATTCTGGGACTGAAGACAATTTGCCGGCAGAGTCGGCACAGAGCTAAACTTTATTCAAAGTTTTATAAAATCTTTTCGGGGGGTAAAGTTTCATTCGCCGACAAGCCGGCATTAGGAAATCGTTTTGGGTTCAAAACTTTATAAACCATTCTGGTTTAAGAAATATTCGCCGTGTAAACCGGC
>JBGUUT010000130.1:0-3128 GCA_045133795.1 Spirochaetota bacterium | reverse complement strand
CGTCTTTTGTGATTCTTTTTTGCGACATAGCAACCTCAAAAATATTTTTTTCTATTTGTGTTAGATTGCTGCAAGCAAAGAGTTATTTAAAATTTACTATTTTTTTAATATATAAAAACGGGATACAGGTCTGGGCAATTATAACTAAATAAAAAAAGCTGCCGAAATACATTGTAAATCTGGCAGCTTCTGAAATCGATATCCTATTCTAAACTATTGGTTTGCATAGTTTGTGAAATAATTTTGAATCAAGATTACAGGCGTTCCCTTATCTCCGGAACCTGATGTTAAGTCTGCCAAAGAACCAAGCAAGTCTGTCAACTGGCGAGGAGTAGTTCCCTGAGTTTCCATTCTTCCTTTCAAATCTGAATCTTTTTCTTTGATTCTTTTAATCATCGCTTCTTTCAATTCTTCACCTGACAAATCTTTGAATTCATTATCAGACAAATATTTTAATTTCAATTCATTTGGAGTTCCCAACAAACCGCTTGTAAAAGCAGGGGAAACAACTGGATCGGCCAATTCCCAAATCTGACCTTGCGGATCCTTAAATGCACCGTCACCGTAAACCATAACTTCTACGTTTTTACCGAATTTTGCTTTTATTCTTGCCTGAACATCTTCTACCAACGGCTGACAATTTCTAGGAAACAATTTTACGGAATTTTCAGTTGCCAAGTTTGAACCTAACAAACCGAACTTTTCATTATATCCGGAACCGTCAACAGAAGAAGTTAATAATTCATCCAAACAGTAAACTTTCTTTACTCCGGCTTGTTCCAAAATTTTCTTATCTCTTTTTCTTTTGTGGATAGAAGCAACTATAACATTATCTGCATATTTTAAAATTGCTTTCGGGTCATTTGCCAATATAATCTCACAAGGACACTCACAAGTTTTTTTGTAAAAATCAATGTAGTCTACACCTGTAAATTGGTGAACAGTATTAGGGAAAATCTTGTAAAATTCTTCAGCAGTATAAACATCAGAATAAGGATTCACACCGGAATCAAACAGTGCATCTTCAGAAATAAGATGATTTCCTACTTCATCTCCGGGATAGGAGAGTTGAATAACAAGCTTTTTACATCCGCGAGAAATTCCTTTCAAAAGCATAGAAAAACGATTTCTACTCATAATCGGGAAAATCAATCCTACAGTTTCATCTCCGAATTTTGAAGAAACATCTTTTGCAATTTGGTCTGCCGTAGCATAATTTCCTTGAGAAATACCTACAACCGCTTCAGTAATCGCAATCACATCTTTGTCTTGTAACTCAATGTTTGCTTCTTGAATACATTTTTCAACTGAATCAACAACAATAGAAGCTAAATCATCTCCTTTTTTAATAATCGGAGTTCTAACTCCTCTGGAAATTGTTCCGCTATATTTCATTTTCACCCTCTATGATTTAAAGTAGTTTCTTTATAGCAACATAATACCAAACAAATTGACATAAGTAAAATATATATTTATTATACAAACTATAAGCAATACTTATGACAATATTTTGCACTTACTGTTATTATTAGCACATTTAAGGATTAATTATGATAGAAGATTTGAATCTTTTGCGAGTATTTTATTATGTCGCACGAACAGAAAAAATATCTAAGGCTGCAGAAGTTTTAAATGTTTCACAACCGGCGGTCAGTCAACATATCAAAACATTGGAAGAGCAGGCGGGATTTAAGCTTTTCTCGCGTTCTAAAAAAGGCGTTAAGCTTACAAACGAAGCGCAAGAAATCTTCACTTATTGTAAATCTATATTCGCACAAATTGAATCTATAAATCATACTTTAGAAAACATTACATCTCTTGACAGCGGTACTTTACGAATTGGAGCTTCTGATACAATTTGTAAATATTACCTTATAGATAAATTAAAAGGATTCGAAAAACTTTTTCCAAAGATTCGCTATCGCTTAACAAATTGTACGACAAAAGAATCACTTTTTTTACTTAAAAACAATGAAGTTGACATCGCTTTTGTCCATTCTCCGATTCCGAATAATCATTTCACATTTCAAAATTGTTTAACTTTGGAAGATTTTTTTGTTTGTAGTTACGACTTTGATTGTTCGCAAATTCATACACTGAAAGATTTAACAAAATACCGTACTCTGTTATTGGAAAAATCCAGTTATTCCAGAAAAGTTTTAGATACAAATCTTTTAAAATACAATATTGAACTACGTCCTAAATTTGAACTTGCATCCTTAGACTTACTCATAGAGTTTGCCAAAAAAAATATGGGAATAATCTGCGTTTCAAAACAGTATATAGAAAAAGAATTGCAAAATAAGGAACTGAAAATTATTCCTCTGAAAGAATCGTTACCGCCGAGAGCTATCAGTCTTGCTTATGACAAAGACAATCTGTCAAATGCCGCAAAACGCTTTGTAGAATATATTTAGTAATAAAAATATGAAGTTTCGTCTTTTGCCGCAAAACCGATTTTCTTATACAACGCACAGGCTGCTTTATTATTTTTTTTCACAAACAGCTGAAATATTTTCTTACGTCGCTGTTCTTTCCATATTGAATCAATAAAAAATCCCAATACTCTCCAGCCGCATCCTTGTCCTCGATACTGTTTGCGTGTAAATATTCCGCCTAATTGGTATCTGTCAGATGTCTGTGCCGTAATGTAAACTTTACTGACAGCTATTCCGTTTACAAACAACGCTGCATTTTTTCTGTTTTGCAATGTATGACGAAAAGCCGCCATTTCATAAGTATAGGGATAACTTGAAGCCGAAGTATAAACTTCTTCCAAATGGTATTGCTTTTGCAAATCTCTAAGCAACGGAAAATCTCGCTCGTTACAAAAACGACATCCGATAAGACGTTCTGCCGGCGGACACTGAAAATCTTTAGTTGTCAATTCCATTACATAATAATCATAACGACTTTTAACTCTTTTTTGTAACAATAAATTAAGTCTGACTAAAATAGCTGTAAGTCCGTAAATACTGTGCAAATAAGAAAGATTATTAATCCATTTGGCAATTTCAGTTAAATCCGCATTTAATAAAGTAGAAGATAAATAAATACTGCTTTCAATTTTGCAAAAAAAACCGTCATTCCAATTATCCGTAAGGCGATAAATATCTATTTTCTTATTA
>JBGUUT010000129.1:0-29137 GCA_045133795.1 Spirochaetota bacterium | reverse complement strand
TGTGTTCCAGCTAAATGGAAAGAAGTGTTCCAGCTAAATGGAACGATGTGTTCCAGCTAAATGGAACGATGTGTTCCAGCTAAATGGAATGATGTGTTCCAGCTAAATGGAATAAATGTGTTCCAGCTAAATGGAACGATGTGTTCCAGCTAAATGGAATGATGTGTTCCAGCTAAATGAAACAATGTGTTCCAACTAAATGGAACAGACTGTTGCAGTGAAAGGCTTATTTGTTGTAGTACAGATTTTTTTTATAAAATACGTACAGTATCGTTACTACAATCTAAAAAAAATACGCTTGAAATCTTATCGATTAACAAGCGTATTTTTTTATCATACTAATTGACTAAACTAAACCTAAACCGGTCAAAAGAATAACAAACAAGAAAATCGGAGCTAAAATCTTTATCATCACAATATAAAGAGTTTTTCTGCCGAATTTTTCGCCGTTAAACGTAATTTCTTCAATTGCAGTTTTTGGTTTTGCAACCCATCCGATGAGTATACAAGTCAAGATTCCTACAATAGGCATTAAAACTGTATTACTTACATAATCGAAAATATCCAATATCTGAGCAACAGAACCGTTTGGAAGTGTGTGTTCAAAATAGAATACGTTGTAACCAAGACATACAATAATTGAAATTAAGAAAGTACTTCCAGCCATTACAAGTGTAGCTTTTTTTCTACTCCATTTAAAATGATCCATCATACCGGCAGAAATTGCTTCCAAAATAGAAACTGATGATGTCAATGCTGCAAATAAAACCATTACAAAGAAAATCAATCCGATAAAATCCCCGAATCCACCAAGTGATTTAAAAATCTTAGGTAAAGTAATAAACATAAGCCCTGGACCGGCAGACATTCCTTCAGTTCCCGAAAAAGCAAACACTGCCGGAATAATCATCATACCTGCAAGAATTGCAAACCCTGTATCAAAGATTTCGATATGATTCACAGACTTTACAAGATTTTCACTCTTTTTCATATAAGAACCATAAGTTACCATAATCCCCATAGCGATTGACAATGAGTAAAAAAGCTGTCCCATTGCATCCATAATTATGTTTAAAAACTTTTGTATGGTTAACCCTTCAAAACTCGGTATAAAGTAAATCGCAGCACCTTGCCAGCCTGTTCTGGTAATACCGTCGGCATCCGTATGTTTGATAAACAATGAGTAAACAGCAATAAAGATTACAATTACCAAAAGAATCGGCATTAACATCTTCGAATATTTTTCAATTCCATGTTCCACACCTTTGTAAACAATAAAAAATGCAAATGCAGCAAATAAAACTGTATAAAAAATAGGTTGCCATTGAGCTGTAATAAAACCGGAAAAGAATCCATCTGTTGCAGTGACTTGTCCCTGAAATGCCAAATATGCAAACATGTATTTCATTACCCAACCGCCGATTACACAATAATACGGATAAATAATAAACGGAACAATAAAAGATATAAAACCTAAAAAGCCCCATTTTGAATTTATCTTTTTATATGCTGTTAATGAACTTTCTTGAGTCTTTCTTCCGATTGCAATTTCTGTAATTAAAAGTGCAAAACCAAATGTAACAGCAAGTATTACATACACTAAAAGAAATAAACCACCACCGTCTTTTGCTGCAAGATATGGGAAACGCCAAATATTCCCAAGCCCGACAGCACTTCCGGCTGCAGCTAAAACGAAGCCTACAGAGTTTGTAAAAGAGCTTCGTTGTTTTGAATGTTTTTCCATAAAATACCTCATTCTGTTTTTACGTTTGGTCTCTACTATTACCATAAAAAAAAAGTACAGTCATTAATTTTTTTTAGGAATCACGAAGCTGTGCTTTTTTTAACATATCATTTTTTATATTTCTAATAAATTACTTCATCATAAAAAAACCGGTATCTAAAGATACCGGTTTTGTTCCTTATAAGGAAAGATTATTTTCCATGAATCATTGAGGCAAATTCTTTTCTGCCATTTTCATCCTGTCCAAAAAATCCTGAACCCGCAACAACCACGTCACATCCTAAATTCAAAACTTTCTCAACATTAGATTTCGAAATTCCGCCGTCAATTTCAATCTTGTAATTATAACCATTCTTCTTTCGAAGTTCATCAAGCTCTGCGATTTTTTCAAAAGTATAATCCAAACATGACTGTCCGGAAAATCCGGGATTAACACTCATCACGAGAACTAAATCTACAAGCGGTAAATACCATTTTATCGCCTCTACGGATGTAGTAGGGTTTATAGTTACACCGGCTAATTTCCCATTCTCATGAATCTGAGTAATCATTCTATCTGCATGAATTGCTGCTTCATGATGAAAGTTTATCAAATCCGCTCCCGCTTTAATAAACGGCATTATATGATCTTGCGGATTAGTAACCATCAAATGAACATCACAAAAATAATTACCGTGCTTTTTTATATCTTGCACAATCTTTGCACCAAAAGTTAATTGAGGTACAAAATGTAAATCCATTACATCGATATGCAACCAATCTGCACCGCATTTTACAGCATTTGTAATTTCATTTCCCAATTCAAAAAAATCAGCGGACAACAAAGAAGGGGATAATAATGCCATTATCTTCCAGCCTTCTTAGTAGCTTCTGCCAATGAAGCAAATTTATCTTTACTGTTTTCAAGTAAATCATAAGTCAAACGCCATGACCAATTGTGAGAACCTGAAGTTCCCGGCTTATTCATTCTACATTCTGTTCCCAATCTTAAAACATCTTGCATCATGAAAACAACCGTTTTTGCTTTTGACTCAAGCAATCTATTGATAATAGCTTCATTAAGATGTTCATAATCAGTCTGTAAATAATTTAGAATATCGCCTTTAGCTTTATCATCTGCATCATTAAACCAACCCAAAATTACATCGTTATCATGAGTTCCCGGATAAGCAATACAATTTTCAGGATAGTTACTAGGTAAATACGGAGCAGTATGATTAGGAACAACTTGTCCGTCATCATTTGTATACATTCCGTTCATATCAAACGGAGCAAATTCAAAGATTTTCATACCAGGGAAATTAAATGTATCACGAAGTTCTGTTACTTCTTTTGTAATAATTCCCAAATCTTCTGCAATAATATTTTCAGCCAAAGATTCTCCGAAAACTTCTTTAAATCTTGAGAATAACTGCATTCCCGGAGCTTTTACCCAATGACCGTTTTGAGCTGTCGGTTCACCATATTTTACTTCCCAATAAGCTTCAAAACCTCTGAAATGGTCAACACGAACGCAATCTACAAGTTTCAATAGATTTGTCATTCTGTCTACCCACCATTGGTAGCCGTCTTTTGCCATTTCTTCCCAATTATAGTGAGGATTTCCCCAAAGCTGACCTGTAGCTGAGAAATAATCAGGCGGAACTCCGGCTACAATTTGCGGTTTTCCGTCCGGTGATAAATGGAATAAATGTTGATTAGCCCAAACATCTGAACTGTCATAAGAAACAAAAATCGGAGCATCACCTACAATCTTAATACCGTTTTTATTAGCGTACTTCTTGAATTCACTCCATTGTTTAAAGAAAATCCATTGTACAAATTTATAGAAATCTACATCATTTTTTACTTCTGCAGACAACTTCATGTTACTTCTTGTACGAAGTTCTTCTTCCCATAAATCCCAACTGCAACCGTTCTTGCTGTCTTTTATAGCCATAAAAGTTGCATAATCTTCAAGCCAAGCATTTTCCTTGCAAAATTTTGTAAAAGCTGCAGGTTTTCTTTTTTTCTCTTTATTAATAGCTTGAAATTTAGCAAATGCTTTACGAAGAACTTTGAAGTTTTCTACATAAATCATTCCGTAATCAACTTTTGCAGCATCAAAAGCAGGGTAGTCATTTAAATCTTCAGCAGTCAAATAACCGTCTTCGATTAATTTATCAAAACTGATGATATAAGGAGTTCCTGCAAAAGCTGAAAAAGCCTGATAAGGTGAATCACCGAAACCTGTAGGTCCCAACGGCAAAATCTGCAAAATTTTCTGTCCGGCAGCTTTTAAAGTATCAATTACTTTATAAGCACCTTCTCCTAAGTCTCCACATCCATATTTTCCGGGAAAAGAAGTAGGATGAATCAAAATACCACTTAATCTGTCCAAAATAATCTCCTTCAAGTTAAAATTTATTTAATCATTTTCTATCAAGTTTTTCTTCCAGATAGAAACGCATAATAGTTTCACCGATAGTTACTTTATCGCCGTAAAATAAAGCAGTTTTCTTTTTAATAGGCTTTCCGTTTAAAAAAGTTCCGTTTCTGGAACCGATATCTTCTATAAAAAATTTTCCTGCTTCATTTGTAATAACACAATGACGTTTACTTATCAAATTATCATTAATTATAAAATCGCACTCTTGAGTTCGTCCTATAAGATGTTGTGCTTCGTCAAGAATTGAAGTTGTTCCAAAAAAATTTGGAGAAAGGATAAGAAGAATGCCTTTATTAATGACCAACGATGAAATTTGTATCTTTTTATTATCTGTTATGACAGTGTTTAATTGCTCCAATTGGTCATCCATAAAAAATCTCCGATATTGAGAATTAATTATTACTATTAAAAATAAGCATTTTTGTCAATCAAACAGTAATAGGCAAAAAAAAACCTGCTTGAAGCAGGATTTTTTTAACTAAAAGTGATTTGCCGGAGGTCGGACTCGAACCGACACGAGCGAACGCTCACAAGATTTTGAGTCTAGCACGTCTACCAATTCCATCACTCCGGCTGACATTGGGGAGAATATCATAAAGACTACTTCGTGTCAACATTTTTTTTCAAAAAAAATTAATTTGCTTTTTCAAAGAAACATAATTATCTTTATGTCCGAAATTGGAAATAAAAAAATATTACGTAAATAACAGGAGGCATCGTATGGACTATGAAAAAATGACGGTTATGACTCAAAAATCTATTCAAAAAGCTGCAGAAACAGCTATTAACAGCAGTCATACTCAAATTTATCCAGAACATATCTTACTTGCAATGCTTGAACAAAAAGAAAGTACCGCAGCACCTTTGTTTGATGCTATCGGAGTTACGGCTCAAAAAGTTATTTTTGAAACAAATAAATTATTGTCGCAGAAACCTCGTATAGAAGGACAAATGAATTCTACTCCAAGTTTATCAAACGACAGTGTAATACTTTTAAACGAAAGTGAAAAAGTAATGAATAAATTACAAGATGAATATTTGTCTACCGAGCATTTAATCTTGGGAATGTTGGAAGTTAAAAATGAATTATCAAAAATGCTTCTTAATATAGGAGTAAATCAAGACAATATTTTAATAGCTTTAAAACAAATAAGAGGAAATCAACGTGTTACCGATCAAGACCCGGAAAGCAAATATAAAGTACTCGAAAAATACACCAGAAATTTAAATCAACTTGCTCGTAAAAACAAGCTGGACCCGGTAATCGGCAGAGACGATGAAATAAAACGAGTAATTCAGGTTTTATCCCGAAGAACAAAAAATAATCCCGTACTAATCGGAGAGCCGGGAGTAGGTAAAACAGCTATTGCCGAAGGCCTTGCACGACGAATCGTTGAAGGTGACGTTCCGCAAAGCTTACGTGATAAAAAAATTCTTGCATTAGATTTAGCAATGCTGGTTGCCGGTGCTAAGTTCAGAGGAGAATTTGAAGAACGTTTTAAAGCTGTTATTCAAGAAGTAGAAAAATCTGAAGGAACATATATTTTATTCATTGATGAACTTCACACTCTTGTAGGTGCTGGTGCAGCCGAAGGTTCTATGGACGCTTCAAATATTTTAAAACCCTCATTAGCCAGAGGTGAGATTCATTGTATCGGTGCAACAACTCTTGACGAATATCGTAAATATATAGAAAAAGATGCAGCTCTCGAAAGACGTTTTCAACCGGTTACCGTAAAAGAACCTGATGTTGAAAGCAGCATAGCCATTTTACGAGGTTTAAAAGAAAGATATGAAATTCATCATAAAGTAAGAATTCAAGATCATGCTATTGTTGCCGCTGCTGTACTTTCCGACCGTTATATTACAAATCGTTATCTGCCGGACAAAGCTATCGACCTGATAGATGAAGCCGCAAGTCGCCTAAAAATGCAAATCGAAAGTCAGCCTGAAGAATTGGATAATATCGACAGGAAAATTATTCAATTACAAATCGAACAACAAGCATTAAGTAAAGAAAGCGATAATGATTCTAAAGACAGACTTACAAAAATTGCAACAGAGCTTCACGATTTAAAAGAGAAAGGCGATGCATTACGTTTACAATGGAATAATGAAAAGAAATTGATAGAAGAAATTGGTGCGGAAAAGAAACGTTTAGAAGAACTTTCAGCACAAGAAAACGAATTTACAAGGGCCGGAAATCTCGAAGCTGCAAGTAAAATAAAATATGAAACAAAAATTTCATGTGAACAAAAAATTAAAGATTTGTCTGAAAAATTATCAGAAATTCATAAGACTTCTACTTTAATCCGTGAAGAAGTAACAGAAGACGATATTGCAGCAATAATCTCTAATTGGACCGGTATTCCTATAAAGAAAATGCTTCAAAGTGAAAAAGAAAAACTTTTAGAATTAGAAGGTTTATTACATGAATCCGTAATTGGACAAGATGAGGCAATCAAAGCAGTAAGTAATGCCATTCGCAGAAACAAAGCCGGAATTTCCGATTTAAATCGTCCTATAGGTTCTTTCATTTTTGCAGGTCCTACCGGTGTGGGAAAAACAGAATTAGCAAAATCATTAGCAAAATTATTATTTGATGATGTAAAAGCAATGACCAGAATCGATATGTCTGAATACATGGAAAAACACGCCATTGCACGTTTAATCGGAGCACCTCCCGGATATGTAGGATATGAAGAAGGCGGACAGCTTACAGAGGCGGTACGTCGTCGTCCTTACAGTGTAATATTATTTGATGAAATCGAAAAAGCTCACCCGGATGTTTTCAATTTATTACTACAACTTCTTGATGACGGACGACTGACCGACAGTCAAGGACGTATAATAAATTTCAAAAACTGTATAATTATCATGACAAGTAACATCGGTGCAAAACTTATTCAAGATTCAAATGATTACAGCAATCTAAAAGAGCAAGTTTTTCAAGCAATGGGAAGTTTTTTCAGACCGGAATTTCTAAACAGGGTAGATGAAATGATTATTTTTCATAAACTGTCTCGTGATAATGTTAAAGAAATTATTGAAATTCAACTAAAACAATTAGCTGAAAGAATAAAACAACGAAATATTAAACTTTCTTACGATAATGAAGTTCTCGATAAATTGGTAGAAATCGGTTATGACCCACAATTTGGGGCACGACCTATAAAACGAGCAATTCAAAATTACATCGAAAATGAAATAGCCAGACTTTTAATACGCGGAGATTTTGAAGAAAATCAAACTATAAAAATAAAAGTTGACGGCGAGGCTTTCAATTTTATCAAAGACTAAACATAAAAAATGGGCTAATTAAAAATTAGCCCATTTTATTTTTACTCATTAATAAATGAAATCGGTTGACCTGTAGAATCAAGAACAGATAACCACAATTCACTTTCCGGCTCAAGTCTCTTTCTTTCCGAAATAGCTAATTTGATAGGCAAGTGCACATACTCGCCACCTAAATAGCCGATTACAATATCTGTTTTACCGCTCATTCCTGCATGAACAGCACGCTGTGCTAATTGTAAACAGAAGATTGAATCATTAGGTGTCGGCGGTGTAGAACGAATAATATAACTAGGGTCAATATATTTTACTGATGTAGAAATTCCCTCATTAGCAAAATATTCTTTTATCTTATCTTTTAAAAATAATCCAATATCATTGAGTTTCTCATTACCGGACGGATCATATTTCTTTTCCATGTTTTCAAAATATTCTTGACCGGCACCTTCAGCCACAAGAATAACAGCATGATTTGAATGTTGAAAACGTTTTTTTAATGCAGCCAGAAAACCTTTTTCACCTTCAAGTTCAAACTTAATCTCCGGTACAAGAACAAAATTTACATCGTTAGTTGCCAAAGTTGCATTTGCCGCAATAAATCCGGAATGTCTTCCCATAACTTTAACAATTCCGATACCGTTCATTGCACCTTTTGCTTCAGTATGAGCAGATTCAATAGCCGTACAAGCTTTACTGAATGCAGTTTCAGAACCAAAAGATTTATCTATATACGCAATATCATTATCAATAGTTTTAGGGATACCGATAACAGATATTTTTAAATTACGTCTTTCTATTGCCTCTACAATTCCGGATGCACCTCGTAAAGTTCCGTCACCACCGATAACATACAAAATATTAACTTTAAGCTTTACAAGTTTATCTACAATTTCATCCGCATTTTGCGGCCCTCGAGATGAACCTAAAATCGTACCTCCGAGTTTATGAATGTTTTCTACCACATCCGGAGTAAGATTGATAATAGAATGATCATGTTTGTCAATAAAACCTTCATAACCATATCTGATTCCGTACATCAAACGATTGTTATAGCGATAATAATTCATGTAAACTAATGCTCTGATTACAGAATTCAAGCCCGGACAAAGTCCTCCGCATGTTACAACGGCTGAAATTGTTTCTCCCGGTTTAAAATAAATTTTCTGTCGCGGACCGGCTTTTTCGAATGACGGAATAATATCTTCACCGTCTTCGCCGTTTTTCAATTTTTCCACATATTCGTTTAATTTTTTCTCAGATGAAAGAAATAAAAATCGATCATCGTCACTGATATATTTTATTTTATGTTCTTTTGTATTTGTAAATTCATCTAAAGGGGAGTCGTAACGCGGTTCTCCCAAAGTTTTCACAATTAAATCATCCTTTTTCAGCATAAGCCACTCCTTATTTCAACATCATTTTATTTACTTCTATTTCTGATGCTTCTAAATATGAAAGACCACCGTGTTCTTTATGTGCATAAAGGATTTTTGAAGAAGAATTAATAAATACTCTGCTTAAATCAAAATCATGTTTCTTTAATGTAGCCAGAACTTCATCTAAATTTCCCCCTTGTTTTCCTACACCGGGAATCAAAAGAGGCAAGTTTCCTGCATTTTTAAACATCGCAATGATTCTGTCTAATTCTTCAAGGTGAGTTGCTCCAGCTACAGCACCAATAGGAGTTTCAAAATCTTTAGACCAATCAATAAGTTTGTTAATTACTGCTTCATATAAATATTGACCATTTTCCAATTTTAACATTTGGAAATCGCTACTTCCCGGATTTGATGTTCTGGCAAGAACAAAAAAACCTTTATCTTTGTATTGGAAAAAAGGTGAAAGTGAATCTGTTCCCATATACGGAGCCAATGTTACGGCATCGGCATTTAATTCTTCAAATACGGCTTTAGCATAAGCTTTTGATGTATTTCCGATATCTGCACGTTTTGCATCTAAGATTACCGGAATTTCCTTTTTCTGAGCATAAGAAATTATATTCTTTAATGCTGTATGACCAGCAATTCCGAACGGTTCAAAAAACGCAATATTTGGTTTTACAACGAGTACTTTATCTGCGAAATTATCAAGTAATGAATAGAAGAAAGAAGTTAATGTTTTTTCTACATCATCACTTTTTACTTCCTCCGGTAAATTATCCCAAACAGGGTCTAATCCCATACATAAAACGGAATTAATTTTTTCAAATCGCTCTTTAGTTTTATCCAAAAACTTCATAATTCTTTCCTCCGAAAAATAGTCAATAATAAATTGCTTGTGAGTTTATAGAACAAAAGTTTATTTGTCAAAAAGAATCATTATTTATTTTGATAAATTTCTTTTGGGTCAAACATTAACGGCGTTTTATTCTCACACCAATCATTATTAACAAGAGAACGATAAAAGCAACTTCTGTGACCGGTATGACAAGCTGCCTTATTTCCTTTTTGTTCTACTAAATATAAAATCGTGTCCATATCACAATCAACGCAAATTTCTTTTATTTCCTGATAATTTCCGGACTCTTCGCCTTTACACCAAAGTTTTTGACGTGACCGACTGAAATAAGTCGCTTTATTAGTTTTTACCGTATTTTCTAAAGCTTCAAGATTAGCCCAAGCCATCATCAAAACTTCTTTAGTTTCAAAATCTTGTGCAATTACCGGAACCAAACCTTCAGCTGAAAACTTTATCTTTTTAAAAAAATTCATTTTATTTCCTTTTGTGATTTTAAGTAAGCATAAAAAAAGGCTACTTTTACAAAGTAGCCTGTATTGGGTCCTGTCAGACTTGAACTGACGACCAGCGGGTTATGAGTCCGCTGCTCTAACCAACTGAGCTAAAGACCCATCGACGTTATATAATAAAACCATTTTTCAGTCAACATTTTTTTTCATTTTTTTATTAATAATTTCCAAATACTTTTCTGTTACTTTTACAGCTTGAACGGCTTCCTTTACGTCATGTACTCTTATCCATGATGCACCGTTTAAAATCGCTATCGTATGTACGGCAAGTGTACCGGGCATTCTTTGTGCAGGCGGCACATTTATATCTGCCGGTAAAACATCGGCAATCATTGATTTTCGTGATGCAGCTGCTAATACCGGATATCCTCCGGCTGCAAGTCGTGAAATCCCGGCTAAAAGGTTATAATTATCATCTGTTGTTTTACCGAAACCAAATCCCGGATCTAAAACAATTTTTTTTATTCCCATGTTTGAAAAATAATCTGCTCGTTTAAGCAAAGAGGCAAAAACTTCATTACAAACATCTTCATACAACGGATTATTTTGCATTGTAAGCGGAGTTCCTTGCATATGCATTAAAATACACGTAGGTTGATATTTTAATGCTACATACGGCATTTTTTCGTCCATAGTAAAACCGCTTATGTCATTAATAATTGCTGCTCCGTTACAAATGGCTTCTTCTGCCACAACTGATTTATATGTATCTACAGATATCAACACATCAAAACGTTTTTTTATTGCTTCGATAATGGGAATAACTCGTTCTAGTTCTTCTTGTAATGAAAGTCTTTGGCTTCCCGGTTTTGTAGTTTCTCCACCGATATCAATTACATCGGCACCTTCGGCAATCATTTGCTCGGTACGAAACAAAGCCTTATCAAGGGAATCAAAATTTCCTCCGTCACTGAAAGAATCCGGAGTGACATTTAAAATTCCCATGATTGTAATTTTATTATTCTGCAGCATTTTCGCTTTCCGTAACATTTTCGTCTGTTGTCGCCGGCAATTCTGAAACTATTCCTCCTAACATTGAATCTAATAATCGATTCATAAAAGGAAATTTTGTTGTAATTTTCTTTGCATAATTAAGATTAGTAATCGCATCATCTTTTTTGTCTTTCATGAGCTGATAATATGCAAAATATAAATACATTGCTTGTCCGGCTAAATCTCCGTCCATAACATAACATCCGGTATTTTGAATCCATTTTCTTCCGATCCAAACTTTTTCTTCTGAATCAGCATAAGGTCTATAACCTCTGAAATCAACAAAAAGCCAGTCTTTATAACTTGTAATTACGTATCCTAAATCTCCTTGTTGAACATTTTGCTGCGTCATCCAATCTGTATCCGGGATTTCATAAGTAATAACATTTGGCTTACTGATAACAATAACACCTTTTGATAAGTCTTCCATATCCATCCAAACTTTTTTTGAATTCTCCATTTCAACAAGGAAAATCTCTTTTTCTCCATCAAATTCAACTTGTTGACATATAACTTTCACACCGATTCCGAGTCGGTGATAACTACCTTTTGCCAATTGCTGCCATTTTTTACCGACATCTTCACGATTTATATACCCTAAGTTCATTAAGTTTTTTGTGTAATAAATA
This sequence comes from Spirochaetota bacterium, assembly GCA_045133795.1. Taxonomy (GTDB): domain Bacteria; phylum Spirochaetota; class GWE2-31-10; order GWE2-31-10; family GWE2-31-10; genus RGIG8597. Next base: position 17,299 of record JBGUUT010000129.1, on the reverse strand, counting down.
TCATTTTGCTTTGAATCTTGCTTTGTTGTAGTTATTGTCTGTACAATATTCTGTGTCGATTCTACATTTACGCTTTCAGCAACTTTCTTTTTACATCCGACAACAGAAATTAAAATTAAAAATCCTAGAAAAATCTTTTTCAAATTATTCCTCCTAAAAAATATGCCGTATTACTAGGAAAAAAAACATGTTTTAGCAATGTTTTTCTGCTTATTTTTCCGTTTTATTTCCATATATTCAAAATATTTTGTATAAATGCAAAATCTTTAAAGAAAGGAGAATAAAAAAATGTCCTCTGATGAAAAATCAAATGAATATATAAAAAATATTGAACATTTGGCTAAGAAAAATAACATTCCGACAGATGTAATGTTGAAATCATGGAAAGATAAATATACAACTTTCGGAGAAATAACAGACAAATACGATTTCTATAATGAAGTTAAATTTTATTCAAAAGATTCCGCATTGCCTTTTATTGCTCTTACCGTCAATGGCTCAATTATAATAGCTTCAACTCCGCAGAATAACGGAAATCGTGAGATTCAATATCTACCGATAGAAATTCGCTGTGATGATTCATGTTGTATTCCTAAAAAAACAAAAGGGAAATTATCAGAACATTTGGAATACCTAAAAAAAGCTGATTTTGAAAATCTTTTTTCTACATCTCCGATAATCAGAATAAAGACGGCAGATGAATTAAATAAAGAAATATTTGAAGAAAAAACCGCTCAATTTACAAAAGAAATTACTGATGCTTTTACAAAAATCAACAGTAATCTAGCAAATACAGTAACCGAAATAGAAGAGGAATAAAATGAATATAACATACGGAATAAATCCTGTAAGAGAACAATTAAAAATCGTATCATCCGGAACTGTTTATTTCTGTGCCGGAAAATTATCTCCTAAATTAAAAGAGTTAGAAACTAAAGCACACAACGCAGAACTGGAAATTATCTTTTTGGAAAGAGAAAATTTTCAAAGAAGATTCGGAGAATGGGAACATCAGGGAGTCGTTTTAGAATCAAATACGACTTATTCATTCATTTGTACAGAAGAAGATTTTTATAATGATCTAAAAAATATTGAAAATAAAGATACCGTTCTTTTACTTGACGGCGTTAAAGATGTAGGAAATCTCGGAGCAATACTCAGAAGTGCTTTATTGTTTAATGTAAAGTATGTTGTTCTTCCTAAAAATAACAGTGCTTCCGTAAATGAAGTCGTTATCAAACGTTCAGCCGGTGCAGCTTCACAATTAAAAATTGTTTACATTACAAATGTTGTTCGAACTCTCGAAAAATTAAAACAAAACGGTTATTGGGTTTACGGTGCCGACATGAACGGAACAACTTTAAACGGAAAAAACTTCGCAGAAAAAACCGTAATTGTAATGGGAGGCGAAGAAAAGGGAATGCGTAGACTTGTTCGTGACAACTGTGATGAAATTATCTCCATTCCGACCAACGAAAAACTCGATTCTTTAAACGTATCTGTAAGTGCTGCAATTATTTTGTACGAACGTTTCCGTTGCTGTTAATAAAAAATAATTCACGCTTTTTGTAGATAAAAAAACCGGAGTTTCAAATCTCCGGTTTTAATTTTTAAATTAACTGTCAGATGTAACATCTGATAATTTCTCTTCTTTATTTTCAGAAGAACTATCTGTTGCATTATCGGTTTCACTTTGCTCCGAAACTTCTTCGTCCGGTTTTTCTGCCGGTACTTCTATAACTTTTTCAGTTACAGTTTCCTCAGGTTCGTGAGATGAAACTACGGTTTTTACTTCCTCAACTTGCTCTTTTTCATTTTCTTTTTTCTCTGGTTCTGCAAAAACATCTTCTTGTTCTGTATCCGGTGTCAACAATTGAACTTCTTCATCTTCAAAATCATAACCGCCGTCATCATCAAAAAGCGAACCTTCATCCAATAATAAATCTTCATCTACATTAAGCGAACTTCCAGAAAAATCCATATCTCCGAAAATTCCTAAATCCGATGAGAAATTGGACAATCCCTGCTGGCGTTGATTCTTCATTTGAGAACAAACATCACAAGTTGTTTTAGGTAATGTTCCCGGCAAGAAATATTCCGGATACACAAGCTCTTCATTACAAGCTTCTGACGGTAATTTCCCGGAAGCAGCACAAACTTTTATACGTGACAGATTTGCCGGAGCTTGAAAATACAAAGACTCTTTATTGGATGACAAATGAGCCATTCGCATATAGTCAACCCAAGTATCTCCCAATATTACGGCTCCGTCTTGTCCATATCCCAAACTCAAACCATACTGTTTAAATCCAATCCAAATTCCGAGTGTAATTTCCGGTGAATATCCTAATACCCAACCGTCACTCCATAACTGTGTAGTTCCTGATTTTGCTGCTAATTCCACATCAGGGAACGGCCGACCGGACGCAACAATTCTGCGTTTTGCTTTATACAAGAATCCATCCGGACTGTGAACAGTTCCTTTTAAAACATCTGTCACTAAAAACGCATTCTGAGCTGATATTACCTGTAATTTCTTCTTATTATCACGATAATATTTTTCAACATCATTCCATGGCTCCCAAATAACTCGTCCGTCTCTGTCTTCCACTGACAAGATACAATTCATTACACGACGTTGACCTTGATTAGCAAATACAGAATACGCATTTACCATTTCAGCCAACGATACCGACCCTGTACCCAAAACAGTACTTGCTTCACGTCCGAATCTGGCATCAATTTCACTCTGAGCATTAATTCCCAAAAGTTGAGCTGCACGGTCAATAGGAACCTTATAATTATTATCTTTTCCGATATCATAGAAAATCTTTACTGCCGGAATATTTAAGCTTCGTCTCAATGCACGACGAACTGAAACTTTTCCGTAATACAAACCTCCGTAGTTTTGAGGTTTATACCAATCATCAGAATCTTCCGAACCAAACGTAAATACAGTCGGTTCATCGAGAATTACTGTAGAGGCAGTATAACGGCCCGTATCAAATGCAGACGAATAAACAAGGGGTTTAAATGAGGAACCGGGTTGACGTCGACCTTGCATTGCATAATTGAAACGATTATTTACATCAAAATGCTTTCCGCCAATCATCGTAAGAATTTGTCCGGTAGTATTATCTATTGCCAAAACAGCAGCTTGAACATCTTCATTTTTTTTCTGAGTAGCTTCTGAAAATGTATAAGAATTCTCCGTTAATTCATCTAAATTTTCAAGCCCCAAAAGTTTTGCCGTAAGATTCAACGGTGAATTTATTTTATTTTGGTATTCTGTAATTCCACGTTTTAACAATGAATCACGACCGATATTAACGTTAGAAAGTCCGAATGTATGACTCATTAACGAAATAGCATCAATATATTTATTTTGAATTACATCAAAATTCTTTTCTTGTTCTTCATCAAAAACTTTTTGCTGTTTTTCAAGCAATTTTTTTACAAGTTTATCTGCATATTGATTGTAATCAAGATTCAATGTAGTACGAATAGTCAAACCATCCTTATACACATTATAAGACGGTAAATCCTTTTCAATCTGTTGCAAAACCCAGTTACTGAAAAACGGAGCTTTATCTTCTCTATTATAAAAGGCACCTCTCGAAGATTGAGAAGTCATCTGCCAACGTTTCCAATATGCATCAAAAGATTTATCCGAATCCTCTTTTGCAATAATTCCTCGACGTACCATTTTAGCCAAAACTTCTCGTTGTTTCTTTTTATGATTTTGCGGAAAACGAATAAACGAATAGAAAGTAGGGTTAGAAATTACCGTAATCAACGACGCCGCTTCTGCATAGGTCAAATCACTTACATCTTTATTAAAAAAGAACTGACTCGCACTTTGAACACCGTTTAAACCATAACCGAAAGGAACATGATTAAGATACAACGACAAAATTTCATTTTTCGTATAACGCTTTTCTAACTGAAATGAAATCCACAATTCTTTTATCTTTCGTTTTAAAGAGAATTCATTGTTTAAAAAAATCGTTCTGGAAAGCTGCTGTGTCAATGTACTGGCACCGCTTACCGGATGCCCTAACATATTGTTTACCATAGCACGCATAATCGCAATCGGATTTACTCCGTGATGGTGATAAAAACTTTCATCTTCCCATGCTATCAAACCTTGTATTAAAAATTCTGGAATTGTTTCCAATGACACAATATCACGCTTTTCATCCGAATAAAATTCCGTAATTACTTTTCCGTTTCGGTCTAACAAAACACTCGGTAATGACGGTTTTTTACTTTCAAGCAAATTCTCTATTTTGTCCATGTTATTTAAATTACCAAGAACAAATCCGAGAACTACAGCTACACAAATTGAAAATAACAAAATAAAACTGGATTTAATTATTGTTCTTACTATTATCTTTGATTGTTTTTTTGACGGGGATTTCAAGATAAAAACCTCTTTTTCTATAAATTAACGTCACATTTTTATATTAACGCTGTTTATTTTTTGTCTCGTGCATATTTTTTTATACACATTAAATCTATTCATGATATATCATGCTGATTTTAAGCCGGATATTATTCATTTCTTTACTGGATGTCAACGTTTTTGAAAATTAGATTTACATTAGGAAATCGGCAAAACAAGAAATTACATTAGAAAATTGCAAAATCGGAGAGTTTTTATGCGACATATTCATATTCCACTAAAAAATAAAGAGAAATATTCATTCAATGACTCTTTTTTTTCTATAGGTTCATGTTTTTCTGAAAATATTTCACTACACCTTAATTCTCTCGGAATAAAAACATTTTCAAATCCGTTCGGAGTTGTATACAATCCGTATTCGATATATCAGCAATTTCAACATATCATCCAAAAAGACGAGTATTCTGCAGATGATTTATCTTTTTACAACAAAAAATATTTTCTTTTCTGTCATTCCGCCGTTTGTGACTCAGACAATCCGAATTCCGTTTTAGAAGAGGCAAACAGTAGATTAAAACAAGCCAAGAACTTTTTTTCTCAAAGTAGCGTAATTCTTATAACTTTAGGTTCTGCCGTTATTTACGAAACTGATTCCGCAATGTTCCAAAATAACAAAAACAACGAAAAGATTATCACTGCCAACTGTCATCGTGTTCCGCAAAATAAAATGACAAGACGACTTCTGACACATCAAGAATGTTGTGATTATATAAATCGTACTTTTGAAATTATAAAAAACATAAATTCAACCGCAGATATTATCATTACTGTTTCACCGGCAAAACATTATCCGGGCGAACCTTTACTTGACAGCGTGTCAAAATCACGGCTAAAAAGTGCATTAGCCGAAGTTCTTGAAAAATATGACAACACTCGCTTTACCTATTTTCCGTCTTACGAAATTTTCCACGATGAACTTTGCGGTAGAGAATGGTATAAAAATGACGGTACTCATCCTAACAAAAAAGCCGTTTCTTTTATAATGAAACGCTTTGTATCATCATCATTTAACCGACAAACATTAGCCGTAATGAAGGAAATTTCGGCAATCAAAAAATTATTACGTCATCGACCTACAAATCCGGAAAGTAATGCAAATTATGAAATGTTAAAAAAAATAATCGTACGACTCAATGCCGTAAAACATACAAATACAACTTCCTTACGCATCGAAACTGCATGTAGATTAGTCGAATATTTTTATGGCCATGAAGAAATTGACAAACTAATTAATGATTTATTTTCAGAAAATAATCAATTTTTCGATAGTAGTAATAAAAAATTCATATTTAAATTATTGGCATTCTTTCGAAAAGAATGCGACTTTACATCATTACCGACACAACTTTTTTCCGACAAGCGATTATCTTCTATGCTAATATCGTTTTTGACAAAGAACGGCGTTTAGAGTATTTTCAGCTCGGATAAACCTTGAACAGGAGTTTTATTTTGATTCGTAAAATTACAGTGTATTTATTTACCGTCAGTTTTTCGTTACTTTTTTTATTTTTCAGCAATCATATTATTACTGGCGGAAAAGGAATGCCGTCAAAAGCCAACAGTGAAAGTATTCAAGAAATGCTTAAAGCCAAAGTGATTCAAATAAATAATCGCAGTGTTCAAAAAGTCGAAGATGACAATGCTACAGGCGAAAAAACAAACGAAAATATTACAATTGAGTTTACTGCAAAAATTTCAGACGGTTACAAAAAAGGGATGAAAGTTCCTGCAGTGCAAACGGTAGATTCATATTTGCCGGTAAAAATAAAAGAAATCGAAGTAGGCGACAAAATTCTTTTGTGTCGTATAAATGACCCTAAAGACGGAAATTATTGGATGTTTGCAGAGTATCTGCGAAGTGACACTCTTGTGTGGCTGGGAGTTGCATTTATAGCTTTGTTAATCATTTTCGGACAATTACAAGGTATAAATACGATTTTGTCGCTTGCATTTACGTGTATTTCTGTTTTTTACGTGTTGATTCCTGCGATTTTAGCCGGAAAAAATATTTACTTTTGGGCTGTATGTGTGTCAATATTTATCACGGCAATGACTTTACTGATTGTATACGGAACATCAAAAAAAGCTCTTTGTGCTGCAATGGGATGTCTTGCAGGAACAGCTGTATCCGGCGGAATAGCAGCTATAACCGGATACACAATGAAATTAACCGGCGTATTAAACGATGAATCATTATATTTGCTGTATCTAAATCCGGACAATCCAATCAATCTAAAAGCGATTACATTCGCTGCCATCTTAATCGGTGCAATCGGTGCAATCATGGATGTAGCAATCTCATTATCTTCGGCATTATATGAAGTGAAAGAAAAAGCTCCGAATACACCGGCACGTGAGATTTTCCGTTCCGGCTTAACTATCGGACGTGACATGATGGGAACAATGGCAAATACTCTTGTTTTGGCATACATAGGAAGCTCATTATCTCTTGTACTTTTGTTAATTGCTTACAGAACCTCATGGTTAGGGCTTTTTAATCGAGAGTTAATAGTAGCTGAAATATTACAAACACTTTCAGGGAGTATCGGGATACTGTTTACAATTCCGCTGACTTCATTAATTTGTGCGTGGATTTATACAATTAAAAGACGTACTAAAATTACAAAATAAAAATTATCAAACTAAAAAATCTTAATTCGGGAAAATAAATGGTATCACAAGCTAAAAAACTTCAAATACAAGAAGAATTACGTAAAATTTTAAATCCGCAACAATACGAAGCTGTTGTAGAAACCGACGGAGCATTATTGATATTAGCCGGTGCAGGTTCCGGAAAAACTCGTGTTATCACTCACAAAATTCAATATCTGGTAAATATCGGCGTTCCGGCATCATCGATACTTGCCGTAACATTCACAAATAAAGCTGCTCGTGAAATGAAAGAGCGTGTGGCAAAATTAGTCGGAAAAGGGAAAAAGGGAATTACAATTACAACATTTCACTCTTTGGGATTGCAAATCTTAGAACGTGAAATTACACACTTAGGATATCGAGGAAAATTTTCTATTTACGATGATTCTGACTGCCAAAAGTTGCTAAAAGAAATTATTCATGAACTGAGACTTCCGGAAGATGAATATGACCTAAAAGAATTATTATTTAAAATAGGTTTGATAAAAATAAAAATGCACTCTCCGTCGAGCATAGAAGACCCAAATCTTCCGCGTATTTACGAAATGTATCAAAAAAATTTAATGGCATACAATGCGGTAGATTTTAACGACCTTATCAAACTCCCGATTATCCTGTTCGAAGAACATCCGGAAATTCTCGAAAAATACAGAAACCGTTGGCGTTATATTCTTGTTGATGAGTATCAAGACACATCGTCTATGCAGTATAGATTGATGAAAATGCTTGCATACAAACACAGAAATATTTCGGTTGTAGGTGATGACGACCAGTCTATTTACTCATGGCGAGGAGCGAACTCAAGCAATATTTCAATGTTTGAGCAAGATTTTTATCCGATTAAAGAAATCAAACTCGAACAAAACTATCGTTGTACGGGAAATATTCTGAAAGCTGCCAATTCTATCATTTGCTGTAACACTGACCGAAAAGCAAAAAAACTATGGACATCAGGCAGTGCGGGACATTTGATTCAATGGTACGAAGCCAGAGACCCGGAAGATGAAGCCGAGTTTGTCATGACTTATATAAGCAGACTGCACCTTGAAGGGTATAAATACAGCGATTTCGGAATCCTTTTCAGAATGAACAATCAATCCCAACCAATCGAAGAATTGTTGAGAACAAATAACATTCCGTACAAGGTAATCGGAGCAACAAAATTTTTCGAACGTCCGGAAATAAAAGACATCTTAAGTTACATGCGTTTTATTGCAAATATGGAAGATGAAGTTTCGCTTACCAGAATCATTAATACACCGAAACGTGGAATCGGTAATGCAACAATTACAGCAATAATGGAACATGCAAAAGAGACAAATTCATCCATGTATTGTTCTATACGTGACTTTGTTCGTTTAGGTGTACTAGGTCCAAAAATCACGCCGTATTTGGAAGATTTTTATAATCTTATCGAAAAATATCGAGAGCAAATTTTTAAACCTCGCAATATCGCAAGAACAGTTTCTAACCTTGTTGATGAAATTGATTATAAAGGGAAGTTACTTTTAGAAGTAAAAGACCCAAAATCTGTACAATACAAAATGCGAAATATCAGCCAACTTTATCAATCAATAAGCAATTATGAAAAAAATCCGGACAATATGGATCCGAATATTTATGAATATTTACAAAGAGTAAGTTTATCAACAAGAGATGATGAAAATGACGGCGACGAAATAAGCCTTTTGAGTATACACTCGGCAAAAGGCTTGGAATACAAAGTCGTTTTTGTCATCGGCGTGGAAGACGGACTGATTCCGCATGATAAAACTATGGAAGAAACCGGTACCGACCAGGAAGAACGACGACTGTTCTACGTAGCTGTTACAAGAGCAAGAGAAAGGCTGTTTCTTTCATATCCGAGAGAACGTACCAAGTTCAAAGAAACATCTCAACGTAATCCGTCACCGTTTATGAGTGAAATACCGGAAGATGTGATAGAAACACTGGATATAGAAAAAGATTTAGGTAAAAAAGACACGCTCGCAATGCTTCTTGATAAATGGAATTTACAAGATGATAAATAGTTCAATCATTGCAAAATCAACTTTAAATCGCACAGTAAACAATGAGAGTGTATCCATTATCATACCATTATACAATCGAAAAGAATTACTTTGCCGGGCATTGAGAAGTGTATTAAATCAAACAGTTTTGCCGTGCGAAATACTTATTTGCGATGACGGTTCCACTGACAATCCGCAAAGCATAATGTCAGATTTTGCCGAATCTGCCGTTGAGATTATCTGGCTGGAAAATAAAGAGTGTCACGGTGTAAGCCACGCACGCAATCAAGGAATAGCTGCAGCCAAAGGGGATTTTATCGCATTTTTGGACAGTGACGACGAATGGCTGCCTAAGAAACTGGAATTACAGCTGGCATTTTTCAGAGAAAATCCCGAGTACAACATTATTCATGCTGATGAAATCTGGATTCGAAACGGCGTGCGTGTCAATCCTTGCAAACGATTTATCAAAACCGGCGGCGATATTTTCAATCGTTCCCTTGATTTTTCACTGATTGCACCGTCTGCAGTAATGGCAAGACACGAAATCTTTGATAAATGCGGTGTATTCGACGAAACATTTCCTGTATGCGAAGATTACGACTTGTGGCTTCGAATAATGTTAGCCGGTGAACAATTCGGCTTTATTTCCAAACCGCTGGTCACACGTTACGCCGGACACGCCGGACAGCTGAGTACACGCTACGAAGCAATGGATAGATTCCGAGCCGAGTCTCTGTATAAACTCTTACAAATGACGAATATCCCCACAGACAAACGTGAAAAAATGCAAAAAACATTACACCAAAAAGCACAAATACTACTCAAGGGGGCTGAAAAACGCAACAATAATGACAATATTAAACTTTTTCAAAGTTACTTAAATTTTTAAATCCTTACACACAAAATTACACTTACCATTTTTTAATAAAATCCGATAATTCTCTAAACTACTTATATATAGATAAATTTCTGGAGAAAAATATGAATGAAAACAGAAATGAATATTTTACCGGTGTTTTATTGGTAATCATCGGTATTTTATCAACAGCATTATTTATTGACGGATTTTATTTAGAATCTGCAATTTTTAACATCTTCTCACGCGGTTTCAGCAGATGGACTGAAAACACGTTCGGAATATTTTCAATCATGATGTTTTCAATCCCGACAATAATCGGAATTGTCTTAATTATGGGAGAAAAATCTACCAATCGAATATTCATGCTTTTAGGATATATTCTTTTGGCATCACTTATTCCGCCGTTTTTCCACAAAGTTTCCGGTAATAATTATAACGCCGGAATTTACGGAATGAAAATTTCAGAATTATTCTCCGGCAGCGGAAATACAGCGATAGAAGCTGCAATATATTTCCTTTGGCTCAGCCTATCTGTCGGTTTTTTATTATTTCCAATACGCGGAAAAATAGTCGAAAGTATAGCAAAATTATTACATATCGAAACATCAATGTCTGATTCTGACAATTTTGATAATTCACAAAATGATTTTTCATTCTCAAAAAATGATACAAAAAAATATTCTTATGATTTTAACGAAAAAGGTGACAAACAAGAAAAGCAGACTTTTTTTAATTTCAATAAATTGTTTGGTAAAGATTCAAAAAAATCAACCGGCAACCAAAATATACACAACTTTGCAACTGAAAAAATTACATCAACAGAAATAAAAGACTCCTTTGTTCCGCAAAAATCTTCGTCTTTTAAAGTAACAACCAGAATTTCTTCTGACAATGATAATGAAGAAGATTTTTTAAAAACATCAAAAAAGTCAATTTTTCAAATTGATTCTGAAACAACCGAAAAAACATCTAACAATGAAATAAAAGAAACTGAACCTAAAAAAAGTATATTTGAAGTTTTGCAACCGATTTCAAATAACAAAACATCATCAGAAACAATTCCTTGGGTTTCTAAAGTTATTTACGAATCGGATGATAAAAGAATGGAAGTTCCAATTTTTTCAAAAGCTCCGATTAAAAAGTTTAAAATGAAAAAAAATGAAGAAAATGTCGAGGAATATACTGAAGTCGATACTTTATCGAGTCAAGTTTATAATAAAGTTGCTGTCGGCGGAGAAAGCATAAAAATCGCAGATATCGATTCTAAGAGCTATTTTGCAAAAATGAAAGATAATTGGCCGGAATCTTGGAAAAATACAAACAATTCCTGCAATAAAGAAAATAAAGAAATTACAAATTCTGATTCTGATTTAGAAGAAAATTATAATTCCGAAAATGATAATTCTGATATTATCCCGGATAATCTCGAAGAAACGACTGAAGAAGAAATGCTATTAGATGACATTACTGAAATCGAAAAATTACGCATTGTTTCTGATTTAGAAGATGATTCCGTTACTTTTGACAATCTGCAAGAATCATTTTTTAACAGTAATCCGTTCGATTCTGATGATGAAAATGAAGACGATGACTTCTGTGAAAAACAATTTCTAGATAATAATGATTATGAAATAAAAACTTCTTCCTCCAATATTATTTTTAATGACGACGACGATGACGATGATTATTGGGACTTCCGAAAAGAAATGAATGAAGTTTTTAACAACAATGAATGTGAAAAAGAAAATATCATAGAAAGATCAGACTCTATTGTTAATAAAAACGTTTCAATGAAATCAGAAGAAAATAATTTTTCTAACAATAATAAAGAACCGGAAGTTGAAGAAAATGATTTTACATCTTGGAAAAACACTTCCGAATCAATAAACACCAACGATATAAAGAACTTCCTTAATCAAAATATGGAATCGTATTCACATTTCAGAGAAAGTGAGAAATTAAAACAAAACATACAACAACCGCAATCTTATTTTCAAAATCAAAATACTGAGCCTGCAAATAAAACCTACAATAGAGAAAGCGGTTTGTATCATCAAGCAATGCAAATACGTAACAATAATCATCATCCGTTACCAAACGGAAATCTTCTGCGTGAAAATACACAGCGTATAAATCCCGAAGAATATAAACGAGCAGAAGCTGAATCTGCGGCGATTCTGGAAAATACATTAGCTGAATTCGGAATCAAAGCAAAAGTTTGCGATATAATACACGGTCCGGTTGTTACACTGTTTAAAATTATTCCGGCTCCGGGAATTAAATTGTCAAAAATCGAAGGACTTTCTGACAATCTCGCATTACGTCTGGCTGCCCAATCTATTCGTATTATAGCTCCGATTCCGGGTGAAAAAGTAGTGGGGATAGAAGTTCCGAATCCTAAAAGAGAATTGATAAGCTTCAAAGAGGTCATCAACAGCGAAAGTTTTGCTAACAATTCATATCAAGTTCCCGTTGGTCTGGGAAAAGATATTTACGGAAAAGTAGTCGCTATCGATGTTCACAAAATGCCGCATATTTTAATCGCCGGAGCAACAGGTGCCGGTAAATCTGTATGTGTAAACGGTTTTCTATGTTCTATTTTATTTTCTCGTTCACCTGAAGATGTAAAGATGATTTTAATAGATCCCAAAGTTGTTGAATTGCAACCTTACGATGGGATTCCACATTTATTGACTCCGGTTATCACAGACCCTAAAGATGCAGTAAACGCATTAAAATATTTAGTTTACGAGATGGAAGAACGTTATAAAATCCTAGGAAAAATCGGTGTAAGAAGCATTGTAGAATATCGCAAAATGGTAAAAGAAGGGAAGTTGAGCATGTCATTAATGCCGTTTATTATATGCGTCGTTGATGAATTTGCAGATTTAATGACTACTGTTGGAAAAGAAGCTGAAATGCTATTCGCACGTTTGACAGCCAAAGCACGTGCCGTAGGTATTCATCTTGTTTTAGCCACACAGCGACCATCAGCAGACGTTATTACCGGTGTAATAAAATCAAACGTGCCGGCACGAATTGCCTTCCAAGTTATTTCTTATCAAGACAGTAGAATCATACTTGACCAAAAAGGTGCTGAAAAGCTATTGGGACAAGGGGATATGTTATATCTAAGTCCAACACAGCCGCATCCTGTACGTTTACAAGGGGCATTTTTAGATAAAGAAGAAGTAGACTTAGTAGTAGAACATTGGAAAAGTTTAGCTGAACCGGAATACATCGATATCGGTGAGATTTTAGGAATTGAAGATGAGGAAAGTTTTACGGGCAGCGGCGGCGGTGACGGCGTATCTAACGACCCATTATATGAAGAAGCAGTTGAAGTCGTTTTGCAAACAAAAAAAGCTTCTGCTTCATATTTGCAACGCCGCCTCAGTATCGGTTATAACCGAGCTGCACGTCTGATAGAAGAAATGGAAGCACAAGGAATTGTCGGACCAATGCAAGGGTCTAAACCTCGTGAAGTTTTTGGTTCTGCCGGCAGCAGTAATACTGATGAAAATTATTTTTAAACTTTTTTAAATTGACATTTTCACAAAAATGATGCACTTCAAGTACAGTTTTGATTTGCATCATTTTTTTATTTGGAGTGTGAAAATAATGGAGTCGTTATTAGAAGGAAAACATATAACTATTTGTGTGACCGGAGGAATTGCAGCATACAAAGCCGCTGCGTTGGCTTCATTTTTAAAAAAGAAAAAAGCTCAAGTCCATGTAATTTTGACTAAAAATGCAGCACGTTTCGTTTCTGCAATAACATTTAAATCGTTGACCGGAAATCCGGTAATTACCAAAATGTTCGATTCTTCATCTTTCATTCCGCATATAAGCATAGCCCAACTGTCCGATTTAGTTTTGGTAGCACCTGCAACGGCAAACATAATAGCAAAAGCCGCAAACGGAATCGCTGATGATATGGTTTCGACAACATTGCTTTCATCCAAAGCTCCTAAAATTATTGTTCCGGCAATGAATACGGCAATGTATGAAAATCCGATAACTCAACATAATCTAAAAAAATTAGCCGAATTCGGCTTTGAAATAATGGAACCGGATTCAGGTGAAATGGCATGCGGAACCAGCGGGAAAGGGCGTTTCCCTGAAATAAATCAAATCTACGGAAAAATAATACAAGTTCTATCATCACAAAGAACAACTTCATTATCCGGAAAAAAAATCTTAATTACCGCCGGCGGAACAATAGAAGACATTGACCCTGTAAGATACATCAGTAACAGATCTTCCGGACGAACAGCTTTTGCATTTGCCGAAGCTTTTATCAGTATGGGAGCTAAAATTAAAATTATTACCGGTCATGTTTCAGAAAGAGCTTTAGATGATTTCACTTCAAAATTCGGAAATGCCGATATTATCACTGTAAGAAGTGCCGCAGATATGAAAAAAGCTGTAGATGACAATTTTGAAAATTGTGACATTCTTTTCATGTGTGCTGCCGTAGCTGATTATAAACCAAACTATTCAAATCACAAAATCAAAAAAGCAGACGGAAATATGACTTTGGAACTATCCCGTACAAATGACATTCTTTGCAGCCTTAATAAAACCGATAATAAAATAATTATCGGGTTTGCAGCAGAAACAGACAATGTAGAAGAATATGCACGTAAAAAACTGGAAAAAAAGAATTTGGATTTTGTTATTGCAAATAAAGTTTGCGGTGAAGAATCAGCAATAGGCGGCGAAAAATCTGGACTCATGCTTTTTTCACAAAAAAATAATGAACCTTTTATTTTCCCATATTCAGCAAAGACAGAAAATGCATTTAAAATAAGTAAAAAAATAGGAGAGTTAATATAATTTACTCATAAAAAAAGGGGTGCACTTCACTTCAAAGCTGAGTGCCGCCCCTTTTTTATTTTTTATTATTTATTTTTATCCCGTCGCTTCAATTCTTCCACTTTCGTATAATAATTATTAATTTTGATTAATTCATCAATTTCGGATAAATGAATTTTCCCGTCTTTCAGCGAAAATTTATTGTTCTTAAAAATTTCATTAATATATTCCTTTCCGACAGCTTGTTCTACTCCTACCATAGTAATTAATTCATTAGGTCCAAAATTAAAAGTATAAGAATCTTTAGGGAAAGCATCTTTCTTTTCTTTCTCAATTTGAATTAATAACATATCATAAAAACGAGCTTGTAAATCCGTTTTTTTAAGATTAGTCAACTGACGATAAACAACCCAGGTTCTCTCTGCCAATAAAGAAATTAATCGTGACACAAGCTGTGGTTGGTTAGCAATCATAGTTTTAAAATTATTTTTATTCACCGCCATGACCTTTGCTGTACCGAAAGCTATCGCTGAAGCAGAACGCGGCTTATTCTCAAGCAACGCCATCTCTCCAAAAATATCACCATCTTTTAGCACGGCCAATAAAACTTCCTTATTTTGAATTACCTTCGTAATTTTTATCTGACCTTCTTGAATTATAAATAACTCATCACCGGGTTCATGTTCACAACAAATCATTGTATTATCACTGTATGTTCGCTTAAAATCCTCAGGTTTAGGTTCTAAATAAGTAAATTGCTCACTGGCTTTATCTTTTATCTTTAACAACATTTCCTTTGCATTAGAAACAAAATCATTATTTTCACAATATTTAACAAACTTTGAAAATGCATAAAATGCTTGATTGTACTGTTTTTGACTATAATAATAATCGCCGATATTGTACAAATTAACAACGTCTTCAATACTGGTCGTTCTTGATGATGTTGATAATTCCGCAATTGACTTATCCAACTCTCTCAATCGCTTAGAAAAAGAAAGAATTATTTTCATTGCAATAGGGGTGTTTTTCTGAATAAGAAGCGGAAACTGATTGCAATTTACAACAATTAAAGAAACATCCGTTTTAGCAACAACTGTCTCTATATATTTTCTGTTAGACATTGCTGAAATAACACCAAAAAAATCTCCCGGATTTAATTCCTCAATTTGTGAGACTGCTTCTCTGGAAACCTCAACAATTCCTTTTTTTATGATAAAAAATTTTCCGTTAGAAGGTCTTCCTTCAAATATTATGTAAGCACCTTTATATACATTAATAACATTCAACTGTAATTGTTCACTCATAAAAAATCTCCAATCTTTAATTATTTTCGGATTTTTAAATTATTTTTTTATTCTTTCAAAACTACTTTATATATTTTTTTAATAATTCATTATACTCATTCTTGTATGTTTCTTTAATTACCGAAAATTCTTCAACTTCAGCCAATTCTGAAGGTTTGTATCCGGCTTCTAAAGTTTTATCAATAAAATAAAAAGTATTCTTTTTATCCTCAAAACCTTTAGCATAAATCTTAGCTGTTAATAAATAATAATCTTTATTTTTTGTATCAATTGTATAACATTTTTTAGCATATTCTAACGATGTTTCATACTCTGAAAGTTCATAAAGAATTTTTGCATACATATAAAGCACCATATCATTATTAGATTCTTTTTGTGATAAAGCTGTAACATAAGGTAATGCTTCTTTATAAAGAAGTTCATTATAGTAATAATTAGAAACATTGTATAATACTGGCACAAAATTCTTATCTATTTCATAAGCTTTCAAAAAATTTTCTAAAGCAGCTGTCGCATCACCGATTTTTAAAAAAGATAAACCTAAATTATAAAAACCTGCAACTTCATTAGGGTAAGTATTAATATATTCTTTAAATAAATTTATTGCACCGTTGAAGTTATTTGTTAAAAAATAATTTTTACCCAGTAAAAGAATCAATTTTTTATTATATTCATCCGTTTTTTCTTCATATTTAGAAACAATTAATTTTTCTGCATCATCATATTTTTTATTATTCTGATACGCCATAATCAAATTGATAGTAGCATTCTTACTATTTTTATTATAGCTCAAAGCTTTTAAATAGAGATCCGTTGCTCTGGAATAATTTTCCAAATCAAAATAATCATTTCCTAAATTAAAATATTCTTCCGATAACTCTTTTTGTGTCTTCAAAGATACACAACTTACAGAGAAAAGAATTATCACAAAGAAACAAAAACATTTAAATTTACGTTTTAACAAACACAATCGTAACACCGACACCACCTTCATTAATTCTTCCCGGTCTGAAATATCTTACCTGCGGATGATTTTTTAAACATTGATTTATTACTTTTTTTAATACAGGTTCTCCCTTTGAATGAGTTCCGGCACCATGAATTATTCGAATTTTTATATCTGATGCATTTTTATATTTATGCAATAGAGAATCCACTTTTGCAATAGCTTCATAACGTGTAAAAC
>JBGUUT010000128.1:0-41751 GCA_045133795.1 Spirochaetota bacterium | reverse complement strand
CTTCCTTCATTTTTTGAGACGACAATTGCTCATTATGAGAATCTTCATTCTCATTTTTATCCACTAATGTTTTTGCATAATCAAAATCCTGATGTTCCAGTTCCCATTTCGCAAATATATCCTTAAAATCATTCATTTTTCACTCATTTGATTAAGAAGAAATCCATACTCACTTTCATTAATATAATTATTATTTAAATCTATTTGATAATTATGTTTTTTATTCACAATACTTTCATAATATTCTATCGCAGAATTCAATTGATTATTAAAAATCTTTGGCGGAAAATATTTTGATAAGTTTTTCTCTTTCAACAAAAAATTAATAATTTCAATCTGCCGTCTGAGAATCGCTGAAAATTGCTTGCTTAATTTTTGCATTTCTTCAGAATTAATACCTCTATATAAATAATCAAGTCGATTAGAAACAAAAAAAAGATTGTCTTTAATTAAAGGTGCATAACTAATAATAATATCAATCGGTTCTTCTGTTAATTGTTTCACCAAAAGAATTACTCTATTTATAATTAAAAGCTCAGTCAAAGCATTCATATAAAAATCCTAAAGTGCAATATATCCATTACTAACAATAATTTTACTTTCATTTTTCCGTCTTTTCAATTTCAACTTATGTATAAGAATACTAAAAATATAATCAACAGGTAATTGTCGCAATTTTTCCGAACTAACAGAACAACCTGAAAAACGAACTTTATCCTGAAAAAATTGCTCAAATACCGATATTATTTCCGGAATCTCATCTTTTGACTTCAATATCGAACAAAAGAATCTTTTATGATACAAAAAGAAACGTTTAGTAAGCGGTATAGTTTCATCAAAATTAATAGTATCAGACTTTGAAGGTGTTATTGCAATTAACAAAACAGAGTCGGGGAGTTCTTCTTGTAAAAAATCATATTTCTTTTGAAAAATTGCGGGAACTACAAAATAATTTCTATTATTTTCAAAAAGTTTTGAATCAACAAAAGAACATATAGAATAAAAACGACCATTACTTGCAATATTTTCACTGATAATTTTTATTATTAAAAATGAAAATGCCAAAAATATTATAAAAAAGCTCATATTTAAAATTCCAATAGCTTGATAAACACTTCCAAGAATCATTGAAAAATAAATAAAGATTGAATCTGATAATAAATAGGGAACAGAATGATAATAAAAATTATAATATTTATGTTCCAGTTTCAAATTTAGAAAAACAAATAAAGTCTTCTGAATATGATGAATTAAAATTATTACAAAGAAAAACAAAGTATCAATAACATGCAAGTGAGAAAAACTTATATTGAATTTTTCAATAACAAAATTATAAGTCGTTATCATAAATAACCACATTAAAATTGATGTTAATGAACTATAAATAATATTAAAAATGCTCTTTCGACTTAATCGATTTCTATTTTTCAAATAAAAGCATTGATATAAAAAAGTTAAGATAAAATATGTAAATATAAAGAAATAAACTATTTCTAAACCTTTCATACTAAAATCTTTCAATAAGTTATTACTTATATAAATGATAAAAGCATTAAAAGACACACGCATTCCAATTATTTCATAATTCAAACAATACAAAAAAAAGCCAGTCAACAATAAAAAAATAAACTTCAAAATATGTTTAGAAAATAAGAAATAAAACCTAAACGGATCTTTAAAAATAAAATATAAAAAAAGAGATTCTACTGCTATGACAAAAAGGAACAATAAAGTAGAAAACAGTTTATAAAGAAAAGCCACCATTTTTTTTTGTTTATAATTGTCAACATCAGTCATAAAAATTCTCCTTATTATTTTTTTATCGAAAGAGACATTCCATCACCAATCCAAAAATAACTAGTATTATATAACTCCGATTTTCCAAGTTCTACGTTAAATTCTTTCAATAACGGTACGCTTTTAGCATAAGACTTTGTTAAATGTTCGTTCTCAAGAACAACTTTTCCGTTAAAGAAAGTATTATCGCAAATCAAAAAACCTCCGGGAGCCATAAGTTCATTAATAATCGGCAAATAAGAAAGATAATCTTTTTTACCGGCATCCAAAAAAACATAATCAAATTTTGGAAGAGATTTATTACGATACTCTTGTAGAAAAACAAAAGCATCTTCTTTTAATAGAGTAACATTCTCCATTTCAAAAGCTTTCAATACATCAAAACCACGCAAACATCTTGACTCATCTTTTTCCAATGTAAAAAAAGATTTCATTGATACAAGTGGCTTATAAATAAAATATGTAGAAACGCCGGAACCAAAACCAATTTCCAGAATATTTTGCGGTTGTCTTATTAAAGCCATTTGATAAAGGAAAAGCGCAGAATCAAATCTTACAGCAGGAATAAAATGAGTAAAATTGTATTCAATAATTTCCTTATATTTATCCGCCAGTTCCGGATTAGCCAATGAATTCAATTCATCTAAATAAGAAAAAAGTTTAACATAATCATAATTATCATTTTTATTTGTCATAAAAAACTTATAACACAATTCAATATCAATTAAAAGATAGTTTAATCATCATAATACATGTTTGTTTCCGATAATATATATTATGTCTACTTATAATATAAAAAGATTAAAACGAATCTAACAATCCAAATAAATCTACCAAAATAGAATCTAAAAACAATCGCCCTTTTTCATTTAATACAACTCTATAATCATCTCTCACATCAAGAATGTCTTTATCACGCAAAAACGAAATCAATTTTTCAAAGTTTTTAACAGACCCGGAATAAACTTTTAATGTTTCTCGTGGGATTCCATATATAGTTCTAAATCCCATCAATAACAATTCTTCCAAACTTTCCTTTTCTGTTAATATATAAAAATCTTTATTTTTTTCTTCATTTATATAAGTGATTATATCAGGCTTATTTTCAATTCTCAATTTTCCTACTTTACTATGAGCAGCAGCCCCAAGTCCTAAATAATCTTTATAATTCCAATATGCTAAATTATGATGTGACATTTGAGAATTTCGCATCCAATTTGAAATTTCATATCTGATAAAATTATTTGCCTGCAATATTTCCCCAATTTTTTTTTCTAAAAAATCTTTTTTCTTTTCATCAGGAAACAAAAAGTTATTTCCATGTAAAGAAAAATAAGAACCTTCATCAATAGTTAAATCATAAAAAGAAATATGATTTAACTTTTTATACTTTTTTAAGCTCTTATTAAGACTTACAAGTTCATTTTCATAATCAACTTCCGGCAAACCATTTATCAAATCTATTGATATATTTTTCAAACTATCATCACTATCAAGCAAAGTTAATGCATTTTCAATTATATCTTTGTTTTGATGTATTCTATTAATTTTCAACAGTGACTTTTCATCAAAAGTTTGAACACCCAAAGATACTCGTGAAACAAAATTACCAGTCAAGATATCTATAAATTCTCTATTTACATTTACAGGATTACATTCCACCGTAAACTCTTTCAAATCTTTCAATTCAAAACATTCTTTCAAAAAAGAAAAAATTTTATTCAACAAATTTGGTACACAGCCAGGATTTCCGCCGCCAATATAAATCGTTTCTGGATTTATGAAATATTTATTTAGATAAAAAGACAATTCATTCTGTAGAACTTTAAAATATTCATTTTGTAAATCAATAGAAAAGTCTAACTGAGAATAAAAAGCACAATAATGACATTTAGAATAACAAAACGGGATATGAATATATAAATGATTGATTTCTGATTTTATCTTGCCACTCCAAATGAATCCAAAGGCCAATATTTAAATATAACTTTACCTAAAATCTGGTCATTTTTAACACATCCCCAAATTCTAGAATCCGAAGATGAAATTCTGTTATCACCTAATACATAATATTCATTATCTTTTAAAGTATATTCATTTTGAATAATCATAGTTGTCAATAACTTAGAATTCGCTCTATTTTCAACAACTGTCTGATAATTTCCCGGAATTATTTCTTTTTCCGGAATTCCATTAATCGTTAATACTACTTCATCATTTATTAAACGAAACTTAATTTTATCTCCGGGAATTCCCACAACCCTTTTTACATAAACAGAAGAATCATAATGTTTTGCTAAAAAAGGAATATCAATCAAAGTAAAACTAATAGTATAAATAAAAGTTGTTATTGAACGATAAAATGCACCTTTATTATAATATTCATTAGAATAAAAAGCTATTATATCCCCTCGCTGAACCTGCGATTCTGTAGCATCAAAAATTCGTTTATCAGTCAATGGATATTTAGGACCAACAGAAAATTTATCAACTAAAATTCTAACATCTTTTTTTAAAGATGGCTCCATAGATGTTGTTGGAATTTTAAAAGCCTGAAGTAAAATAGAATTAAACAATAAAACAAATAAAACTGTAATACAATAAATCAGAATAATATCTTTAAATATTTTTCCTTTTTCAATTTTCTTTTTATAGTGATAAGTACTCATTATTTAATAATCCCCATTCTACCAAAAGGAAAATACGTAATTCTAGCTTTTCCCAAAATAAAATTTTCATTTATTGTATGTGCATTCCAAGAAAGTTTTACTTTTTTCGAAAATAAACCATCATCTTCTTGATCCAAAGAAAAAATCTTATATTCACTTCCAAATCTACAATCTAAAGAATTATAACGGTTATCTCCCAAAAGAAAATATTCATCATTTGGTATAAAACCTACAGAAGGATAATCAGACATATTACTCAACTCAAAAAATGAATAAAAATTCGGATTATTCCACGATACAGTTCGAGAAACCATTTCAAATCCATCAATATAAATTGATAAAAGCTTTAATAAATTAAGATTTTCTGAATCTATTAAATTAAAATCTATACTTTCATTTTTTATAAAAGTATTTAATAAAACCAAAACTTCTGTTTTATAAATAAAATTTAAAGACTTCATATAAGAAACATAAGGTGATTCTCCATTTAAATGAGAAATATCATCTTTTATTATCAAGTCTGAAATATCATCAATTTTTTCAAGTTCTTCCAAAACATTAGCTAATGCTCGATAAACAGCAACAAAACCGTACTTTGCAAGCCCGTCTGTTAACTTCATTTCATTATTTTTATAATCTTCTTTTGATAATTGATAATAAGCTTTTTCTGAATTTATAAAAAAAGGGATTATTACCGAATTCTTTACCTCTTCAAAATAAGTCCTATTCTCAGATAAATAATCAGATATTTCTTTAACAAAAGAAACTACTTTATTTTCATTGTTAAAATAAGACAGAAAAAACGCCTTTTCATTTTTTATTTTTTCAACTAAAACAAACTCATCTGTTATCTTCTGAAAAACTTTTTCTTGTGCCTCATTTAATAATGAACGAATTTCTTTCGTCATTTTCTGAGCATCCATTCCAGGATTATCTTCATAATATAAATCTACTTTTCCATATTCCTTTGCAGAAAAAGACATTTTTTCCCAATCTTGATTTTCCTTTTTCTTATAGACTTCATTATTAAGTATACAAATCCTCTCACCTTCTCCCGCAACCATACGTTTTACAATAAAACGCTCTTTCGGGTCTCCGTTATCCTTTTTATCAATATCAATTTTCGTAAAAGACAATCTATACAAAAAAGGTTGAAAAATACGTGCAAATATATTTTTAAAATAAACATCAGAATCTTTATTATAAGTTTCAGGATTTAAATAAACAACCACATCCCCTGTCTTAGGCTTAAAAAAAGATGGAATTTTCCATTGAGTTAATGGAATTTGCGAACCATAAACTAATTTATCAACTACAACCATATCCCCTTTTAAAAAGGTCGGTACCATCGATTCTGAAGGAATTACATACATTTGAAATAAAAATTGATTAATCAACATTACAATCAAAACCGCTTGTAATATAATATCAATCCAATCATACCAAATATTTTGAAGAAAATTTCTTTCTTTTCTTAATCTGAGATTTTCTTTTTTTTTGAAAGCTTTATCTCGCTTTATTTTTAATTCATATTCAAAATCAGCTTGAGAATATCCACCTAAAATCTGCTTAACTCTATTTGTTCTTAAAAAAATATATAAGACTATAGGCAAAACAGTCAAAAATAACACTACGATAAAATCTATAAAAACATACAATTGATTATTTTCATTTTCATAATATTCAACAACAATTCTAGGAAAAGAATAAAAAACATAAGTAATCACAATTCCATAACCAACAAAAGAACAAAATCTTTTATAGTTAGATACAGTTTTTTCTTTCACAAAAAAAACTCTTTTTAAAAAAAAGAAAACTAATAAGGACATTGTGATTTTACATAGAGAAGAAAAAATTACGAAACCATTTCCAAAATATTTATAATTAACTAAAAAAGCAGAAATAAACGACCCGGTTCCCCATGTTATCATCAAACATAAAGGAACCAGATAAAAAATATTTGAATATAGAAAATTATTGTCTTGATTTTTTTCCACAAAAAAAACCTTTATTCACTTTCTTTAATTGCAATATTAACTTCAAGTGTTCCAAAACGAGAAGAAAGATTAACTGATATAGTTTTTAATTTAACAAAACTAATAGAAAAATCTCGTCCTAAAATAATTGTAGGAGGAGTTATATGCAATACTTTATCCTGTCCTGATAATTGAATAGTCGTTCTTCCTGTTATAATATTTGCTAACTCAGCAATAGAAGATTCTATAAAATCATTATCAATTTTAGATATAGTTTTAGGAGCCATAGCTTGTGCTATTCTCTGAGCTGTATGAAGTTTTAAACTATAAACAACCTGTCCTTGAATAAAACCAGCAATTCCTACAATAATAGAAATTTCATTAGAAGGAGTCGGATCCTCTTTTAAACTTAAATCGCTTCTCTCCAAATTAATATTAGCCATTTGTTCAAAAACGTCTATAGCATTTGAAATAAAAGGATTTACCCACTCTGATTTCATTTTTTCCCTCTATAATATTAAGATTATTAAACTCAATATATTCTATCTGTTTTCTACTGTCAAATAAGATTTGACATTTTTATTTTACTCATTTATCGCAAAATATTTTTATTAAAAATATCAACTATTAATTTCATTTCATCATTAGATGCAGATTTCGGAGTTATATCTTTAACATCTCCATTTTTTAATTTCAAAACCATATTATAAGTATATGTTTCCTTATCTACTTCTTCAAAAGTTAAAGAAGAAATGTCTTTTAAATCATATCTTTCAACTGTTTTTGCATCAAAACAAATCAAAAACAACTCTGTAAATACAAGCCCCTTTTTAACCGTCATAAAAGTCGAATTATCAAAAAGCAAAGTTATTTTATCTTCACCTCCAATAATACCTTTCTTCTTTAACTTCTCAATCTTTTTTTCAGGAATAACTTGATTATAAAGCATTTTATTCTCCACTATTTTTTATAAGGTTTACCAAGTCTTTTGCTTTTAAATCATTGGGACTAAATTCATTTATAATCTCACAATATTTTAATGCTTCTTTCATGTCCTTTTTTCTATATGCAAGAATAGCTAAATTATAATAAATAGACATATCCTCCGGAGCATACCTTAAAGCCTTTACAAAATATAATTCCGATTTATTATAATTTTCCAAATTCATATAACAAAGACCAAGTTCGTTATATAAATCGACTTCATTTCCATTAAAATTCAATGCTTTTTTAAAAAAATCAATCGCTTCTTCATAACGTTCCAATTTTCTTAAAATAAAACCTTTCAAATAACAACCATTCCAATTTAACGGATATTTTTCAATAAATTTTTCAATACTTTCAAGAGCCGCATCATCTTTATCTGCTTCTGTTAATTCTTGTGCATAACGATAATCTTCATTCAACACACCTAATGATTGAATCATTTTTAGAGCTTCCAAAACTTCTTTCTTACGCTCTACATCGTCTGTTGTTCCTATAAAATCTTTAAAATACTCAATTGCTTTCTCGTAGTTTTCTTTACTTAGATAAAAACGCCCAAGATAATAATATATTCGATCATTTTTTTCCGGAATGTCATCAAGCATCTTAAAATATCTAAATGCTTCTTCTTCCATTTTAAAAGCCAAATCTTCTTCACCTTTATCAAACAAATGAAGTGAATATTCATTATAACAAACTGCACAATTCAACAAATGATCTGAAGAGTCTGGATTCAGACGCAATAAGCCGGTATAAATATCGATTGCTTCGGTATAATCTCCATTATTTTCAGCTTCTAACGCAGCACTTGTTAATTGAGCATCAACATCAGGTTTTACCGCATAAATAAAATCTCTGTAATAATTAATATTTTCATCATTTTCATTATCACGTATAACACGAAACATTCCTAATATAATATTATCAGGAGTAATATCTTCTTTTGATAAAGTCTCTGAAGAAGCTAACACAGGTAAAGGAACATCTTCCCTTACCTGAAAATTTTCAATAAAGAAATCACTTCTTCCTTCCATTGAAATAAAAAATACTTGTTCCAGCATATTACCTCAAAACTGCACCTAATTTACAATTGAGTTTTTCCAAAATTCTGTTTGTAGCTTCATCAACTTCTGTATCTTTTAATGTTGATGTTATTTTATTAAATTGAAGTTTAATTGCTACAGAATAATAACCTTTCGCAACTTTATCGCCTCTGTAAATATCAAAAATCTTAACACTTTGTAATATTGACAAGTTTAATTCTTTTATCACTGAGAAAACTGAATCTATTAATACATCTTCTTTTACAACAACAGCAATATCTCTTTCTGAAGAAGGAAATTTTGGAATCTCAGTAAATACAATATTACTTACAGAAGCTCCAAATAAAACAGATGTATCAATCTCTCCGATAAATGTATCAACATCAATATCAAATCTATTAGCAATCTCAGGATGAAGTTTTCCTAAAATACCAATACGTTTATCATTCAAAATAATTTCTGCCTGTTGATACGTCTGGAAAAAACATTCATTTATAGGTCTATAGGAAACTTCCACATTAAATTGTTCAAAAATATTATCAAAACAACCTTTTAAATCATAAAAATCATATTTAACTGCATCTTCACAAAAAGACTTATCCGATTTATTACCAGCTAGTGCAATTCCGGCATACTTATATTCATTCGGAAGTAATTCATTTGAAGGGATGCTGATATTACCGATTTCAAATAATGCTAAATTCTTATTTTGGCGAGTTACATTAAAAGCAACTGTTCTTATTATACCGGGAATTAAGCTATTTCTCATTCCCGCCCAATCTTCAGTTAAAGGAACCTGTAACATTACGGCATTTCTAAAATAATGTTCTTCAGGTAATCGCATTTTATCAAATAATGATTTTCCGACAAAACTAAAGTTTTTTATTTCTGAAAGACCGCAATTCACCATTATAGAATGAAGTTTTCTTGTATTCTTTTGTTCTTCAGTACGTACTCCGGCAGTCTTAGGAGGATAATATGTAGGTACAATCTTATTATAGCCATAAATTCTGGCAACTTCTTCCGCAATATCCTCTTTAATTGAAACATCATTTCTCGCCGAAGGAATTGTTATCTCAAGTTCATTACCATCCACTTTTACCTGAAATAATATTTTTTCCAAAATCGTCTTAATCTCATCTGAAGATAAATCTGTTCCCAATTTTCCGTTAATCCAAGAAGATGAAGTTTTTATTATTTTATCTTCATATTTTTGAGGATAAACATCTATAATTCCGGAAGAAATCTTACCAACATTCAACTTATCAAAATAGTATAAAGCCCGTTTCAAAGCTAAATCTACATTTTTTCTATCAATCTCACGTTCATAACGATATGATGCTTCCGAACGCAATCCCAATCTTCTGGATGTTTTACGAATATTTACAGGTCGGAAAAATGCCGATTCCAAAAAGACATTTACAGTATTATCCGTAACTTCACTGTTTTCGCCACCCATAACACCGCCAAGACATTGACCGGCATTCGCATCCGCAATAACAATATCAGAAGTCAATAAATCTCGTTCTATCCCATCGAGAGTTACCAATTTTTCATTTTCAACAGCATTACGAACTATGATTTTCTTTTTTCCGTTAACACTTGCCAATTTATCATAGTCAAAAGCATGTAAAGGTTGATTCATCTCGTACAAAATATAATTAGTAATATCTACAACGTTATTAATAGGACGAATTCCAGCTTTTATAAGACGCAATTGCATCCACATAGGTGACGGTTCTAATTTAACGTCCTTTATTACTGCACCACAATATCTAAAACAATCATCTGTTTCTACAACGACATCAACTTCATCTTCAACCTTAGTTTCTACTTGTTGATAATTGTAATCAAAAGAAACTAAATCTGCATCAAAACGAGCTTTTATATCAGTAGCAATTCCTTTCATTCCCAAACAATCACCACGATTAGCTGTCAGTTCAATATCAATTACAGTATCATTAAACGGAAGAATTTCATCATAAAGAGAACCGTTCTCAATTGAAGAGTCAATAAAAATAGGATCCGGTGATTTAAAAGAAAAACCTATTAACTCCCAACTTACAAAAAAGCCTTCACTTTTTACACCTTTGAAATCTGCACATTTAACAGTCTTTCCGTCTGCTAAAACGACACCGTCTAAAGCAGTTAAGATTTTGTCACCGACTTTCACGCACTGTAAATCAGTAATAATTTGTTTTTCTCCAAATTTTCCGCAATTTACTTTCGCTATATATAATTTTTTATTTTCGGGATGATTATCTTTCTCAATAATTTCCCCAACAACAACATTTTGTTTGCCTATTCCTGTTTTACTTACAGCCTCTATTTCCAAGCCATTTTGAGGAATTTTTTCAATAATATCATCTTCTGTATTTTTTATTGTCGTAATTTCACGCAACCATTCCAAAGAAACTAACATTTATGTTTACCCTTCTTCTTTATTTATTTAAACTGTTTCAGAAATCTAACGTCATTTTCAAAGAAATAACGAATATCGTTAATTTGATAAATTAACTCTGTTATACGCTCAAGCCCCATTCCGAAAGCATATCCCGTAAACTCTTCTGGATCATATCCACCCATTTTTAAAACATTAGGATGTACAGCTCCCGAACCTAAAACTTCCAACCATCCGGATCCTTTACAGAAAGAACAACCTTTTCCGTTACAGAAAATACAACTCACATCAACTTCAGCTGAAGGTTCCGTAAAAGGAAAGAAAGACGGACGTAATCGAATTTTTCTATCATTACCAAAAAGTTTTTTTGCAAAAACTTCCAATATTCCCATCAAATCTGAAAACTTAACTCCTCTGTCTACAAGCAAACCTTCTATTTGATGAAATTGCGGAGAATGTGTAGGGTCAATTGCATCTCGTCTGAAAACACGTCCCGGACAAATAATTCTTACCGGTTCCGGATGCATTTTTTGCATTGTTCTTGCCTGAACCGGAGATGTATGAGTTCTAAAAAGAATATCTTTATTTACATAAAGAGTATCTTGAGCATCTCTGGCAGGATGATCATCTTGAAAATTTAATGCTTGAAATGTATTAAAATCCGTATCTATTTCCGGACCTTCTTCGATAGAAAAACCCAATCCCAAAAATATATCTTCAATTTCATTTTGAATTATAGTTAAAGGATGTGCTGTTCCCATTTGAGGTTTTCTGCCGGGAAGTGTTATGTCTATTTTTTCTCTTTCAAACTGTAAATCTAATTCTTTTCTTTTTAAATCAGCAACCGCTTGTTCTAAATCTTTTTCAATTTTAGCTTTTGCTTCATTTACCATTGCACCGATTTTGGGACGCATTTCCGCAGAAATACTTCCGAGAGATTTTAAAAGGGTTGTGAACTCTCCTTTTTTTCCTAAAAAGTTAATTCTTATCTCTTCTAATTCTTTTGAATGCACTGCATTTTTTATCAAAGCTGTAACTTTTTCTTTGATATTATTAATTTGATCCTGCATCTGATTTATCCTTATCAATAAGAGCCTATTTTTTGGCGTGCATAATACTTTAATAGCTAAAAAAATTCAAGCTCGTAATTTATCTTATAGGTTAAAAACAAAAAAGCTGTCCATTTTTTATGAACAGCTTAAGAAAACTATTTCTTCGTATAATCCAACGGCTTCCCGCCACCAGAACCACACCACGCTCCGGCATCACTCGATGTCAAAACAAAAACTCCAGAAATTCCATCCAATACTACCCCACAACTTGTTTGATAATAAGCTTTGCGTGGTTTAGAATTATCAGGGAAAGTATAAGTTCCATCCTCGTAAAATGTTAAAACTCTGTTATTACTTGTCTGCCAGCTTCCCAATATTATCTTCTTATTCAAAGATAAAATCGGTTTATCCAACACTTTTTTATAAATATTATTACCACCCCATGATAATTTTGAACCACTCCATTTCCCCGGAGCCCCAACTTTATCAAGATGTACAACTTGATTTTTTACAGTATACTTTCCGTTCGGATTATTACCTTTGTTATAATACAAATAATCTTTCTTTGTAAAAGCTAAAATAGACCCACTTTTTGCTACCCAAACACCGGGATAAGACAAATTATCTCTATCCCATTTAAAAACTTTTCCTGATTTATTAGTAAATTCCAGTCTATTTTCCTTTGCTTTTAATGTAAAGTTCCCATGAGCTGTTAAATTAATTTCTTTTGCACTTTTACGTTCTACTTTACCTTTTTTATTACCAAGTAAATATGTTCCGTCAGTATAAAACTCAAGTTTTTCATTTCCTTTTTTCCAAGCCCCCAGTAGCAAATTATCATTACCTGATTTTATCTTTACACTCGGACACAAGAATAACAAAAATAAAACCAACGGAATAACAACAAAAACTAAAATATTTTCAATCCATGCGTTATTTTTCCCTTTATCCTCATCCTTAGTTACATTTTCTTCCATATAAACTCCTCATTTATTTTTTGTATACACTAATTGTGAGCTACCATTAATAAAAGTCATTGTGTTTTTTGATTTATCAAAAACATAACTTCCGCCGATACCGTCAAGAACCAAATATTTACCGTACAAATGATATTTTTTCTCTGTAACTTTACCATTTTGAACAAAAACATAATCACCGTTACTTTTAAAAGTCATTGTCCAGCTACTGTATTGCCAAACACCAACAATCTTATTTAAATATAAATAATCATTTGTAACCCATTCATAATTATTTTTACCTAATCGTTGATAGATAAAATTACCAAATTTAAATATTCCTTCTTCCGGAATCGTTCCCGTTGTAACACTTTTTAAAATAACTTTCTTGTTCGTTAAAAAGAAGTTATCCTGGATTATTTTTCCTGCATTATATTGAAAAACATTTTTATCATACAAAATTATAAAACGACCTTGAGCAGAATTACCTATCACTCCGGGATAATAAACGGCATCTCCAATAAAATAATTTTTGTATCCATCAACTCCATTTTCAACCAACATCATATCTTGTCGATATATTATCGTATTATCATTCAACAAAAGACACGATTTAAAAACTCTACCTTCTCTAAAAATAAAATCTGCACCATTTTCATCTTGCCAGTTCATATTTTTTAAATCTTCAACTGCAAAATTATCCTCAAATAGAGAATATCCGGTTAAATCTTCATTCTCATTCCATGTTATTTTCGGAGATTCTCCAACAGTAATGCATTTCAAAAAACGACCATCATCATATTTTAAAATCCAACCTTGTCCCAAATCTTGAAGATATAAATCTGCATCTGTTTCATAATTTAATTCTAAAATATCAGAAAAATAACTATTTTTCATTGCTACAGCTTTCACATTCAAATCATGAACATTTGAAATATAAACAGTTCCTTTTCCTGATCCGAAATAATTATCTTCTGTAGGAATACTGCCGTCTGTAGTATAAAAAATCACTGCATCTGAATCTTCACATGAGAGACAAATACGTTGACCATATTTATAATTTTCCGGAGTAATATCTACTTTTACATCCGGAACTTCGGTTAACAAAAGAATTTTTCTCTCAGGTAAATCTTTATATAAATCACACGAAACAATCAAAAATAATGAAATAACAATAAAAAAAATTTTATTTTTCATAATCTAACCTTTAAGCGGCACCGAAAATTGAATCATACAACCTTGATTCGGAATAAATCCAAATGCAACTTGAGGCAAATGCTCCATTTTCAATTTTTGATAGATTACAGTTAAAATAATACCGGATGTTAATGTTGTAACACAAACCGGAATAAGCACAATTCCCGCTGTTAACGCCGTATTTGCACAGAATGAACTTTGTTGCATATTTTTATAATACAAATCCAATTCCTCTTGATACATTGCCTTATGATACCTAGATGAACTTTCTTGATATATAAAATTGTTATAACCATAAATTCCAAAACATACCGGAATAAAAGTAAATACTGCTGCAGATACTGCATAAGATGCTATAGCTCCGGCAAGAATGTAATTTTCTCTGTTTTTTATCTGAAATGAGAAATCATCTTTCTTATCTTCTTTCATCACTATTGTATTCAATTTCTCATCTTCATCAGTCATCAAAGAAACTAACATTTCATCAACTTCTTTTTTATTTTCCAACAATTTATTCGTTAATTTAAAATCATGCAATGTCATAGAAACATAAGAATTCACAAGTACTCCGGCTCCTACATGCAAATAAGTCGCTTCCTTATAAAAAAGATTAGTATTCACTGCTCTTTTTACACATTTTCCGTTTACATATATATAAATATCATTTGAATCAACATATACAAACATAGAATATCTTTCGTTTTCTCTGAAAAACACTCCGGTTTTTATTGTGCTTGTTTGATTACTACTGATTAACAAAGATAAACCGTTTCTATCATAATTAAGAGAAAGTCCCCATTTTCCCCAAACCTCAGGCATACTGTCAGTTGTATTAAAAAATTCCAACGTATTTTTTAAAGTTTGTGTTTTTTCATGAAATGTAAAATCAAAGTACGCACCAAATGAATTAGATTTTCTTAACGGATTAATAAGCGTCATACAACTACCGTTTTTTATTTCTAAATCTTTAGTAAATTCTTGTTTACTGCGTACAAACGATTGTAAATCTTCTAACGCAAAAATTGACTTATCTTCTAAAAGTACATTACCTTTTAATGCTAATTTCTCCGATTCTTTTTTATTTTGTTTTCCTGTATAGATTTCAAAATCATAAATCTGCATTGCCGAATAAGAATCTTTTAAAACTCCAGCTCCTACATATAAATTATGAGCATTATAATAATAACCATATGGTAAGCGTTTTTCTGAAATGCATTTTCCGTCAACATATATTCGAATATTTTTACCATCCAAATAAACATATAATTCATAAAGAGTCCCCGGAATAAATCGAAATTTCGTAAAATTATGAGTCATTTCACCTTGCATATCATCATAAGACACTACCCACAAACCATCCTTTGTATAATTAACCGAAAGCCCCCAAGTTGCATTACTTGATCCAGATTCTACCTCTCCGTCAGCCGTATTTATAAGTTCTAAAGTTTTGTTTAAAAAACTAGAAGATGTTAATCTAAATTTCATATAAATCGCCATTGCTTCTTGATTATACGCCGGATTATTCATTTTTAAGTAATCTTTTTTTCCATCAAAAATAAGACTTCCGTCTGATTGTTTCATTGAATTCAATGCATGTTTTTGGATTTCTTTAAAATCCAAAACATTCTGAGATTTTGCAAAAAATTGAATACTTTGCACTAAGAATAAAGTAAATATTAAAACTTTTTTTATTATTTTCACTTGCATTTCTCCTAGTAAACAGTTCCTTCACAATATACTTTTTCAGCATCAATCATTTCTTTAGGATAAAGACCTAAAGGCATAAGTTTTGAAAGCAAATTTTTTGCTAAAACCGTATGACCAAAACGACTGAAATGAATTCCATCTGTTCTCCAATAAACTGCAGCTCCGGTATCAGAAGCTTCGTTTACCGGTAAACTATCAAATAAATGAACATTATTTAAAAACATTGCACCGTAATTTTCTGCAACATCTTTCATTGCTTGTGCGTATTGCAACAACAAAGTTCTTCTTGTTTCATAATTAGGGTCATCATTCGCCGCTTTAGTTCCCCACACAGGCGAAGAAATTAAGATAATTTGCATTTTTGGATTCTTCTTTCTCAAAGCAGATAATGTTGTATCTAAATTTTTCTTATATTGCTCTACCGTCACAGTACCTTTACTTATTCCTTCATCATCTTTTCCGTTATATCCAGCTCCGCCACCATTTACGCTATCGTTGGCACCTATTATCCAAATCAAGCAATCCGGAGCTACTCTGTCTTTTCCATTAGGAACACATAAACGTTGATTAAAAGCTCCGTTTTCAACACTTGTATCAATATAAAAATCACTTGTAGCACCGCTTCTACCGTTTAAATAAACCGGAGAATACTTTGTTCCACACCCAAGAATAAAAAAACCACAATCTGACTTTCCTTTGGTATTTGTAAAAGAATTTAGAGTTACTCTATTTTCACCTTTAGCTAAATTAGATATTTCAACCACAACAAGTTCACGACCTGCATAAAAATTACTTTTATAAGTTTTTGCTAAATATGAATCATCACCAGTAAAAGCTTTATTTCCTGTCAAATCAACTGTATCAACTTCTAAAGAACGACACGTCTGATCGCTTACTTTTACTTTTATATCATTGCCGTTAAGCTTCACTTTAAAACTACATGCTGTATCTCCCGGATTTCTTGCAAAATAAAGTACAGCCTTATTTGTTGTTGCATTACTATTGTTAACAAAGAAAGACACCTCATCGGTTGCTGAAATATTATAAAAATATACATTTCGATTATTAAAAGGCATCCAATATGAAGATGCAGCATCTTTACGTCCATCAGACCACCAGCGTGTAAATTTTATGGAATCACTTCTTTCAATTTTTCCATTATCAAGAAGATTATCTGCATAAACAAAACCACTATCATTACGATGAATTGCATCACGAAACATATGACTCCACGATAAAATTCCGGAATAATTATCCCACGCATTAGTAAAACCCTTGCCAAAAAAACCGTAACCAACAGACAAACTGTCTCCAGCAATTACCGTTGTATAACCGTCTGCCGCAAACTGTGCCGACATATCTGAAAAATTATAGAATATCTCAGAAACAACATCTGTTTTTATTTTATTCAATTCGAACATATAAACCGACTTTGTTTCATTTAAAGTAACAGTAACAATAAGATTCGCTTTCTCTCCCCAATTATAAGAAGTTCCCGAAACATACTCCTCTCCGTTAGAATCAACACAATTAACTGTAGCTTCATCTGAAATTGCAGAAAACTTCGGAATAAAAGTATCGCCGCTAAGATTAATCTTATAACTATAATAATCCGGAGCAAAACTATCCGCCCTTTGCTCATTTACGGAAAAATCTTTTAACATAACCGAAGATTTCAAATCACAATAAAAAATATTCACCTTATAAATATTTGTAACTTTTGCATCTTCCGAAATAACCGTTATATTAAAGTAATTACTGGAATTACTTTCCAGCATTAAGCTATCAGAATTAGCATAAACTTTAGAATTACTATCTGATTTTTCATATTTTAAAGACACTTCGGAATTTGTTCCGTCTTCTTGCAAAAAATATACGTATTCGTATCTTGTGCTGGAAAAATTAATATCCAATAATTTCTCACCATTATAAATCTCTAGTTTTGATAAAAGAGCATCAGAAGATTTAGGTGTAATAACAGTTTCCTTGATTGTAACCTGACAACTGACAAACAACATTAAAAACAGCACAAATGAAAATATTTTAAATCTCATAATAAAACTCCGATGGATAGATAATATAATAACATTCTTTTTTCAAGCATATTGAATCATCTTTTCTGAAATTTGCTTTTAATCATAAAACATGATATACCACTTTACGGAAATTAAATATGTTTAATACTATAAAAACAGTAATCTTTGATTTAGACGGTACATTGTATTGCGGAGATTCTCCTGTACAAAATGCTGAATATGTCACAAATCAACTACGAAAAATAGGAATACAAGTTTTATTCTTAACAAATAATTCTGTAAAAACTCGAAAACAAATTGAAGAAAAACTTCATAATTTCAATATTCAGTGTTCCATTGATGAAATATTTACTTCCGGTTACATGGCAGTCTTATACGCTCAAAACAAAAAACTTACAGATATTTATATTTGCGGATCTGATGGTTTAAGAGAAGAATTTGAAAATGCAGGTTTTATACATACTGATACCGAAAATGCAAAAAACATTGTTATCGGCTATAACCCCGATTTCTCATATAAAAAACTTACCGAAGCATTTTTAGTTGCAAGAAATGCAGAATATATAATTGCATGCAATAAAGAACGTTCTTTCCCCGGAAATGACAATAAACTTTTCCCCGGATGTGGAGCTATGGTTGCTCCAATTGAATTTTGTACCAATCGAACAGTTGATGTTGTAGTTGGAAAACCTTCTGTAGAAATGTTAAAATTAATTTGTCAAAAATATAATTTAAAGCCAAACCAATTACTAATGGTTGGAGATACTTATGAAAGTGATATTTTAATGGCTAAAAATTTTGGTTGTTACACTGCTTATTTTAATGCAAATCCTGATAAAATAAAATTTCCATCAGATATGCATATAAATGAACTTTCTCAATTATATTCTTATTTTCACAATCGGGGGTCGCAATGCGAACTATAAAATTAATGGATTGTACACTACGTGACGGTGGATATATAAATAATTGGGAATTCGGTTATGATGCAATATGTGGAATTTGTAATAAAATAGCAGAAGCAGGTATTGAATTTATTGAAGTCGGTTTCATGAGAAATTGTACATATCAAAAAAATCGTTCCATTTTTCCTGATAATGACAGTTTTGCTTCCGTTATTAATCCCAAAAAAGAAAATACATCTTATATTGGTATGATTGATATGAATGATCCAATTCCATTGGAAAAACTTTCATACAGAAAAGAAAACTCCGTTGATTATTTAAGAGTTATTTTTAAAAAACATAAAATCGAAGAAGGTTACGAATATTGTCGTCAAGTGCAAAAATTAGGTTATGGTTTATTCGTTCAACCCGTCGACGCTGACGGTTATTCTGATAAGGAATTTATTGAATTAATATATCGCTTTAATGAACTGACACCTTTTGCATTTTATATAGTTGATACACTCGGTGATATCAAGAAAAAAGATTTTTTAAGACTCGTAAAATTAGCCGATCACAATTTAAAGGAAGAAATCGCATTAGGTTATCATTCACACAATAATTTTCAGCAAGCTTTTGGGAATGCAGAAACCATGACAGAACTAAATATGCAAAGAGATTTAGTTATCGATGGTTGTGTCTGGGGAATGGGACGAGGTGCCGGTAATTTGCACTTGGAATTATTCGCAGAGTATATGAATGAATATTTCGGAAAAAATTATAAAATTACACCAATGCTCGAAATCGCAGATAAATATTTAAATGAAATATATTGCAAAAACTTCTGGGGATATTCATTACCTTTTTATTTATCCGCCTCAAATCATTGTCACCCTAATTATGCAAGTTATTTTGCCGGACGAGGAACTTTAGATGTTTCAACTTTTAATGAAGTTTTATCATCTATTCCTGACGATGATAAGCCAATTTTTTCTATCGAAATGGCACAAAAAGTTTATATAAATTATTTATGCAGAAATCGTTTAGATGACAGCAATACAATTGATTACCTTTCAAAAATATGTACAAAAAAACAAATTTTTATAATAGACACAGAAGTAATTGAACAAAAACAATTGTCATTACTCAAAAGTAATGAAGAAAAAATAGTCTTTTCTATAAAAAAAGATATTAATTGTGACCTTGAAATTGATTATCGTTTTATTTCTTCTGCCAGAAATTTTGATTTTGATACACAACACAAAAGAATTGTAACTTCAAATATACCAACAACATGTGAAAATGATTTAATCGCAGATTTTTCATCATGTATGCCGGATAACATTGAAATTATAGATAATGAATTATTATTGTGTATAAAATTACTTTTACGTTGCGGTTGTGAAAAAATTAGCATAATCGGAAAAAGAGATTATAATTATTTAGCAACTGATTGCGTTAATAATGGTTTAAAATACCATCAATTACCAAAAGATATTGCCCATCAACAAACAAAATTATTAAATACACAATTAAACAATATTGAAAATATTTTTTTTATTTAAGGAGTTTTTATCATGAAGTACGATTATTTAATCGTAGGTGCAGGATTATTCGGAAGTATTTTTGCACATGAGGCTACAAAAAGAGGTAAAAAAGTTTTAGTTATCGACAAACGTCCGCATATTGCCGGAAATATTTACACGGAAAAAATAGAAGATATCCATGTTCATAAATACGGAGCTCATATTTTCCACACTTCTAATAAAGTTGTTTGGGACTACATTAATCAATTTGCAGAATTCAATAATTACATAAACAGTCCTGTAGCCATTTATAAAGATGAAATATACAATCTTCCTTTTAATATGAATACATTCAGTAAAATGTGGAATATAAAAACTCCGCAAGAAGCAAAAGATGAAATCGCAAAACAAATAGCAACACTAAACATTACTTCTCCTAAGAACTTAGAAGAACAAGCCTTATCTTTAGTTGGTAAAGATGTATATGAAAAATTAATAAAAGGTTACACTGAAAAACAATGGGGACGAAGTTGCAAGGAGCTCCCCGCTTTCATAATTAAAAGATTACCATTACGCTTTACATATGATAACAACTATTTTAATGCTCGATATCAAGGTATTCCTATAGGAGGTTACACTGCAATAATAGAAAAAATGTTAAACGGAATAGATGTTAAATTAAATACCGATTATTTCGATTTCATTAAACAAAATTCTGACATTGCAGAAAAAACAGTTTTTACCGGAAGTATTGATGAATTCTTTAATTACAAATTTGGAAATTTACAGTATCGAACCGTAAATTTTGAAACAGAAATATTAGATATGGAAAATTATCAAGGTAACGCTGTCGTTAATTATACAGAACGAGATATTCCATATACACGTATTATAGAACACAAACATTTTGAATTCGGAACTCAACCTAAAACTGTTATTTCAAAAGAATATTCAATGGAATGGAAACCTGGGATCGAACCATATTATCCGGTTAATGATGAAGCAAATACTTCTTTATATGAAAAATATAAAGAATTGGCTGAAAATAACAAAAACATCATATTTGGCGGAAGATTGGGAAATTATAAATATTATGACATGGATAAAGTCATAGAAGTTGCTCTTGAAGCAGTTTCAAAAGAATTTGATTAAAGTTCTATTTTACTTAATATAAAGCTAACAACCAACCATTATGGGTGGTTAGCTTTATAAAAATTAATATTTTTATAAAGCTAATTAGAATTTATATATTAAACATTTATTATTAAATCTTAAGACAAAAAAATACCTCCGTAAAACACCTACAGCATATACTTATAAAAATGAAATATCTATTTTTTTACTCAACAGAATAAATCCAAATTTTAAATAATAATTTTGATTTTACAAAGAAATATCCGCAACAAAAAAAGCACCCTCATTTTCACAAGGGTGCTTCCTGTAAAGAATAAAGATAATTTAATTATTTATCCATTCTTTCTTTTTCTAAGTATCTTAAGATTTCTAACTGACCAATCTTAGAAAATTCTCTTTTCTTAGCTTCTTCACGGCGATCAGTTAAAATACCCCAAGCTTCTTCATGATCGATAGGAGCTTCTCTTGTATTTAAAGCTTCATCGTAAGTAATAACAACATCTTTCAAGTAAGTAATGAAATCACCACCGATTTGATCTGCTTGTTTGTAAACTCTAAATCCTTGGAGTTTCAAATATGGTTCACTGAAAGGATACATAGGAACTACATACAAATCTCTATCTGTAACATTAGCTACATAGTTAGGATTTGTCCAAGTAATTCTTCTCCATCCATCAAAATCCAAGTACTGAGGCATTTGGATTTCAGTAACAACATCGTTATGATCTTTCAAAATTACAGAAATAGCATTCTTAAATTGGCAACCATAAACTGAAAGTTCCAAAGATTTCAATACACCAACGTTTCTTACAACACCTTTTCCTAAGAATTTAGCACCTTTATCTTCTTTCGCTAATTTAGAACGATCGTAGATAGGATTACCTAATTCATCTGTTTCCAATTCATATTTCAATTTTCCACTTTCGTCTGTCCAAACGTCTTCATATGCTGGAATTTCAAATGGAGGTTGAATTAAAGCCCAGCTGTTGAAATTTGATTCAGGGAAATGAATTCTAACACCAAGAACTGTTAAATCGTCAGTTGAATCGTCAGTTGAATCACTGTTTTTCAATACATTAACATATTTTGTATGCCATTCTTTAGTAAAAGAATAAGTACGATTTACAACAGATGCAGCAGAAGCATTTAATTTAACTTCCCAATTTGCAGGAGCCAAAGAAGTTCTCATTATTTTCTTATCATCTTCTGTAAAATTAGTACCAGCAATTCCAGAATAATCAACTAAAGTTGCCATATTCTGAGTAAACTCATCAGAACTAGCGTCAGAAGTAGCTTCAGGATCTCCATTTCCATCAGCTTTTAAAAGATTAAAGTCGACAAGCACGCTTGTCTTTGCGAAAATAGAAGTATTTAATGCTAATACTCCTAAAAGTAGGAAGAATCCTCTCTTCATATTTTTTTCTCCTTTCAATTTAAAATAATTCTAAAAAAATTATCTTCGAAATTATATTCGTTAATAATTTAATTGTCAATAAAAATTGTTTCAGTAAAAAAATTGAATCATTAAATACCTTCTTTTAATGATCCGTAGTTTCCTATATAATTATAAAACTTTCCTTCTACTGATAAAAAAATACAATCAATATTTTTATTTATTCGGATTGTTTTCCTCAAAAGATTTACTCCCAATGAAATATTTTCACAATCATTAAAAGTTGAAACACTAAAATCTAAATATACTTTACCATTTTCATTTATAGTATTTTTTCTCTTAGAATCTTTCGAAAAAGGGCTGGTGAATTCCGGAGATGTCGCCCCCAATAAAAAATCATCTACAAGATAATCTAGATAATTATTTGAAATCTTTTTTACTGGAATACATCTGTTTTCTATCGAATAAGAATTACTTTTTTTATTCATAAAAATAATCTTTGCACAAGAATTATGAGATAAAAAACTTACAGCCACAATAGAAAACATTAATATTAAAAAAAGAGAACCTGATAAAAACGCACTATTTTTTATCATTGTATTTTTCGTATTCATTTATAAATTCACCTATACCATCAACAATTCCAGTTGCTAACTTATTTAAATAAGTCTCATTTGTCAATTGATTTGCTTCACGTTTATTAGATAAAAAACCGACTTCAACCAAAATTGCTGGCATAAAAGAATTTTTAACAACAAAATAAACATTTTCTTTCACGCCTCTGTTTAATGTTTCACTCCCGATTTTCCTATCTAAAGCATTTTGAACTTTTATTGCAAAGTTTTTCGACTCTTCATACAATTCTTCATTAATCATAGAATTCAAAATACTGCTGATATCCTTATCATGAGACACTTTTCCCTTCTCAATAACATTTCTTTTATAAGAATCTACAATATACCAAGTTTCAAAACCATATGCTCTCTGAGATTTTGATGCATTAACATGTATTGAGACAAAAATTGAAGAACCATATTTTATGGAAACATTATTCGCAATTTCTGAACGTTTATCTAAACTTAAAAAAACATCTTTATCACGTGTAAGAATAATTTTTTTATTTGGAAATTTCTTCCCTAAAAGTTCATTAACTTTTTTTGAAATTTTTAACGTTACATTTTTCTCTAATAAATTTCCTCTAAACGCACCGGCATCTTTCCCTCCATGTCCTGCATCAATTACAATAGCATTTATCAAAATTTTATCAGGTTTCATTTCATGAAGATAAACTTCTCCCAGATTTTTGGATATATTATTTTCTTCTTTGCTTTTTTTAGTTTCTTCTTGTTTTTCTCCAACACCTTCTATGATTTTTTTTTCAGTAACATCTTCATTTTTTTTATTATCAATTCTTTCAGTTTTTTCTTCTAAAATTTTATTTACAACAAAATCATCTTTGTCCTTTACCAAAGCTTCTGTATAAATAAATTTTCCATCAACTCGAATATAAGGGAAGCCATTACCTAAAATAACTTCCCTGTCATCGTCCATAAAACGAATAATATTTCCGGAAATATCATATTCCTCTGTTGTATTTTCTTTTATTGCTTGGTTTTCAGAAAAAACCAATTGAATTACAAATAAAAATAAAAAAATGAAACTAACTTTTTTGTGCATATATTTCAAACGTATCGCCCAGCCCGAAAAACATTGCATATAATTTAACAACTTTTATTAATAATTTATTTTTCAACAATATTTTCGGTCTGATTATCCTTTCCGGATGAATTCCGGTCACTCTTACTTTTATTTTCTTAAATCCCAATTTTTTCAATTCTCGTTTCAATAAAGCCGGAGTAAAAATAAAAACATGATCATCTGGATGTTTTTTTGCATATACTCGAAATCTTTTTTTCACGGAAAAACCGCTGCCGTTCGGTGTTGCTAATGCTAAAACACCTTTTTTTCGTAAGTGTTTTGAGAAAAGAAAAAGCAACTTTTTAAAATCATTCACATGCTCTATTACATAGAAAGAATTTATTACATCAAATAGTTCCGATTTTCGTTCCAATAAAGATTGATTACCGCAAACTGCATCTATTTTTAATTTTTCCTTAATGTATGAACACGCATATTCTGAAATATCATAACACACCGGAGTAAAACCGTTTTCTTTTGCATATTCTGCAAAAAAACCCAATCCTGAACCAAAATCTAATAATTTTCCTTTCTTTATATATTTTGAAATAATTTTCAAACGCGGAACAGCCAATGCTCGGATTTTTTCACGATCCTCTTCATAAGTTCTTCCGTACTGTTGCTTATATTCCGTCAAAAAATAATCACTGGCATATTCATTTTCGTTAGGTAAAAAAGTTTCTAAATAATATAATCCACATTTATTACACTGGAACATATTCCATTTTTCCGTTCGATATATCAAATTTGTATTAGAAGAACAGCAACCTTGACACAAAGGAATAGCAGGAGAAGAACCGTCTATTATTTTTATTAATTGATCGACTTTTTTTCCAAAAGGGAGTTGAAAAAATGTTTGTAATTTTCCGTCTTCATCTTTCTCAATTTTATCAATCATAGTAATCAAATTTTCAGAAGATAAATCTGATTGTTTTGTCAATATAAACGGATATTTAAAGGAACGTGTTAACTCATTATGATAATCGGACGGATTTACAACCAAAACCGGTGTATTTGTATAAAGACTTTCCATAAAAGTCATACCAAAAGAAGTTATGACCAAATCTGCATTTTCAATTTCTTCCACAAGTGATTTTGGTGAAAAAATATTTTTCACATCTGAAAAAGTTTTAGTTTTTTCTTTAAAAAATGGTCCCATAATTGCAGTTATTTCAAATTCTCTACCTGAAATAGATTCAAGAATCTTATTAGTTAATCTGGCGGGATCCGCTCCCCCGAAAGTAACCAAAATTTTCTTCACCTTTTTTATATCTTTATTCTTTTTTCTTAATTCAGAATTTAATAAAAGATATTCAATTCCTTTCAAGTTAAATTTAAAATTCGATTTTAAAGACGGAAGCATTTTTACATTACAGAATGCTAATTGTCCACCTTCTCCCATATCATCTATACTGAATACCGGACCAAAACTTTTGTAAATATTCATTTCATCTTTAGACGTATCGCGAATATCTGTAATAACACGATCATACGGTCCGTTTTTTCGAACTTTTTCTTCTATTTCGTTGTAAGGAAATACAACATAACCTTTTTCTTTTATTAATTTTTCTGCATCGCAAGAACCTTCTTTTAGAGAAAAAATTATTTTAAATTTTGAAGATAATTTTTCCGCCAACAAAAACATTCTTTTTAAATGACCAAATCCCCAATGACCGTCTGCCGAAACTATAAAAAGTATTTCTCTGATATTAGAAAAGTCAACCTCATCCCAAAGATTTACTACTGATTGAATCGTCATATTCAATTTTTTTTCTGTTAATTTTTTCACAAAAAAATTAACACGCTCGTAATCTTCACGAGTATCTACCGAAACTTTTATATCTTCACGACCGATTTCTTCACTGTGATATTTTGCCGTTATTACCTTAAATTCATTTTTATGATTATAAATATACGGTGTAACATGCTCAAATTCATAAGGCATAGATGCTTTTTCCAATGCCTTAATTAAAGCCGAACGTTTTACCACTTCTACACCGCTTCCGTACGGAGCCGGTGCAATATGTGCCAAATCAGCATTTTCTTTAGCAAATGCACTTAATGTTTCCATGGTTATTTCTGATGACGTAAGCGGATTATCACCGGTAGCACGAACAACTGTATTTACATCAAAAAATAATGCAGCATCTACATAACGCTTTAATACATTTTGTGCATCTCCGCAAAAAACTTCCCAGCCGTTAGCTTCTGCAATATCTTTTAAAGCCTCTTCGCTTTCTTTTGTTGTAAGAATCGCTCGTACATCAGCAGGAACAACGGACAATCTTTCTATTGTATGTTGTACCAATACCTTTCCGGCCAAATTCAAAAGAGCCTTTCCCGGCATTCTTGACGAATTTAATCTTACCTGTAAAAAAATTCCTATTCTGTTACCCATATATGAAAATCCTAAAAATTAAAGGTATAATAATCATCACACTTTCGACAAAATTCTTCCATCTGTCCTTGT
Source organism: Spirochaetota bacterium (assembly GCA_045133795.1). Taxonomy (GTDB): domain Bacteria; phylum Spirochaetota; class GWE2-31-10; order GWE2-31-10; family GWE2-31-10; genus RGIG8597. Next base: position 14,828 of record JBGUUT010000128.1, on the reverse strand, counting down.
GCGTGAAGAATAAACGCATTTTTTTGTTTATTTACAAGCTCTGTTAATTTTTCACAACCTGCATTTCCGATTTTTTTATCGGAATACATACAATAATAAACATCCAACGCAGAATTCAAATATAATTCTCGTCGCAAATGATAACATTCAAATCTTTCTAACGGCGACAAATCAACAACTTTTTTATCTGCTAACACATTACAATACGAAGAATATTTTTTTATTAAAACATCTTCTTGTTTGTTTTTTATTAACAATTCTATGTCACCTTCAGTTTCCATCGTTCTTATAACCTGAAAATAAGTTTTAAATCCCATGTTTTTTACTTTTTCATAGTTATTAATCACATTTTTATAGTTTCCGTCCGGATGAACTATTTTGTATGTATTTTCATTTTGTGCATCTATTTTAAAAACAAATGTCACTTTATCGTTATCAGTAATTTCAGCAAGATTTTCCGGTAACTCACTCCCGAAAGTTTCCACAATGACATCAAAGCCATTTGATATAAAACTATTTATAACAATTACAACTTCCGGATGAATCAACGGTTCACATTTATTTCCGATAACAATTTTCATTCTCGAATTTATTTCGATAATTTCTTGAATAATTTTTTCTAATTCTTCAATTTTTGTGAATTCAATATCTGACTTTTTATCAAAAACATAAGTCGATGATGTCAAATCTTTATTAGTAATATCAATAAACATGCCATATATTGTCGAATATAAATTTTCAGAATGTTTTGATAAAAAAAGTACCAACTCATCATAAAATACTTCCAAACCTAACTTTTCTACTAATGAAGAAGTAAAAGTTAATTCACCTAAATCACTGTTACCTATTGAGATTCTTTTAATTCTCAAATCAATCGGTGCAACAAAAGTTTCTACATCGAATGAATTTATTTCTTTTGATAAAAGCTGAAATAAATAATCTTTACACTCAACAACATCAATTTCATTCTCCTTAGCAATTAATTGAAGTTGTTTTAAGCATGATGATGATAAAATCGTAGGTACAAGACCGTCAGGGTATCCTATCGCATACGTATAATCAGCAAGAAAATTTTTATGTCTCAAAAACATTTCATGAATAAATTTTTTATCAAAAAAAGGATTGGTTGCATTAACAACAACAATGTTTTCTGAATTTTTTGCTTCTTTGAGCATAATATTCAAAACATTCTCTGCTGAAGTATCTGTTACTGTAATATTTTTAAATCTAGCCGGAACATCATCGATATTTCCGTTTTGAAGAAGAATTATTCGTTCAAAAGTTTCATTTTCACATTCAATACTATTAATAATTTTCAGAGAATTTATTTTTTCTGCACCAAAAACCGGCAATTTTTTAAAACTAGATAAAGCATCAAGAATAAGCGTGTTCATATAATCTCCATTTTAAAACAATTTCGTCAGATAAAAAAAATACTAAATGTTTTCTTCTCAATTTATACTCTTGCTTTTTCCTTGAATTTTATGTTACATCTTCTTATAATCGTACTATTTCAACAGGAGTGCAAAATTATGGATACTACATTAGTCACATTCAAAATAGGTTCTGAATTTTACGGAATCGACATCATGGAAGTTCAAGAAATTATCTCATTACCTGAAATCACTCCAATTCCGAACAGCCCGTCATTTGTTGACGGTGTTATTAATTTAAGAGGCGGAATAATTCCTGTGGTAGATTTGGGAAAACGCTTCAATTTTGAAATTAAAGAACTTACAGAAGATGAAATTCGCTTACGCGGAATTGTTATTATAAAAGTCGAAGGTATGATTATCGGTGTAATAATAGATCAGGTAAATCGTGTTATTTCTATTAACGAAGATGAAATACAGCCTCCGCCTCAAGTAATAGCCGGAATAGGATCTGAATACATAGAAGGCGTTTCAAAAACAGATGACAATCTTCTCACAATTTTAAACGTAAAAAAATTATTCAGCAAACAAGAATTATTGCAATTAAGTTGTGCAACAAACAACTAATCTGCAACTAAAAAAAGATTTTTAATTACATCTAAGGATAAAAAATGATAACCGCTCAAACACCTTCTATAAAAAGAAAAGATTTGGAATATGTTTTAGAATCTCTTATGAGCGAACAGCTTGAATACGGAACTTTTGCAAAAAAGTTTGAAGAAAAACTCTCTGAACGTGTCGGTTGTCGCTATGGATTGAGTGTAAATTCATATTACAGTGCTATCGATATTGCCTTAGAAACAATTAATCTGGAAGAAAATGATGAAATCATAATTCCTTCATTTGCTCCGGCAATTTATTTAGATTTACTTTTAAGAAGAAAGGTAAAACCGGTTATTATTGATATCGACGAAAATTCCTATTTCCCTTCTCCGGAACAAGTAGGAAATGCCGTAACGGATAAAACAAAAGCTTTTATTCTTGTACATAATTTTGGTTTTGCAATTGATGATACTCCGTATAAAGAACGTGTCCCTTTTTTAATAGAAGATATTACAAAAGTTCCGGGATGTTCTATCGGTTCAAAAAAAGTTGGTTCTCAAGCAGATTTTTGTATTGCCGGATTTCAAAGTTCCGAGATTATCACTACCGGTGAAGGTGGTGCCGTATTCTCAAACAGTAAACGAAATTATCAAACATTAAAAGCTATCACCGGAAATTCACAAGATGAACTTATTCAAAATTATAAAATTTCATGTTTGATTCCTGATATAAATGCCGCAATGGGCGTAAGTCAGCTGTCAAGCTTGGATCATCGCTTAGAATTACGAAAAGCTATCGGACAAATTTATGAAAATTCACTTATCAAAGGCAAAGGAAGTTGTCTTGTACCAAAAGAAAATGAAAATCGTTACTACTCCGACTTTCCTATTCAAGTAAAATCACCGTTAAAAGATATTATCGATTTTTTCAAAAGAGCCGGAATCGAAGTAATTCGTCCGTTCACTAAACCATTACATCAAATAATGGGGCTTCCTTTAGAAAACTTCTCCAATACGGAACATTTATATCTTTCAACTTTGCTTGTTCCGATAAATTCAAATTTTATGAAAAAAGATGTTATGCATATTTCAAAAAATCTATCGGTAATATTTTAATACAGGAAAAATACACACATGAAACGCCTAGCAATTGTCGGTTTAAATGAAAAAGCCGGAATCAAAAATTTTTTATCAATTTTGAACGAATTAAAAACTAAAATGAATTTTGATTTTGATTTATTTTTATACAACAGATCAGAATTTGAACTCTATGATGTTTTAAATCATCCTGTTGATTTTTCAGCATATCACGGTGCTATTGCAATCGGCGGTGACGGTACCTTTTTATATTGTTCCAGAGTTTTCGCCGGAACCGATATCCCTATTTTCGGTGTGAATTTGGGAAATATCGGTTTTAATATGCGAATTGAACCAAATGAATTTGAAATATACTTAGATAATTTTCTAAAAAATAACTGTTCTTATGAACAATTAGATGCTTTAGACGTAAAAATAGACGGACAAGATAAAATTTATACTGTTATAAATGAAGGTGTTATTTCACACGGAGGAATATCCAGAATTTTAGATTTAAAAGTATCTTCATGCGGTCATTTGATTTACAACTTCAGCGGTGACGGAATGATAGTAAGTACGGCTACCGGTTCTACAGCTTACAATTTAAGTGCTGGCGGTCCGATTTTACATCCGTCATTACATGCAATTTCTTTGGCTCCGATTTGTCCGCATACATTAACGATTCGTCCGTATATTATCCCGATTGAAAAAAACGTTTCTATAAATTTCGGAAACTCTTCCGTTCCCGTACAAGTTACTTTAGACGGTCAAAAAACTATTCAGCTTAATAAAGGTAGAGAAATCACATTTACTAAGTCTCAAAAAAGCATAACTATTGTTAAAACTAAAAAGATTTTCTCTGAAATTCTAAAAGAAAAACTGGGATGGAGTGTTTAAATGATTACAGATTTATCAATCCGCAACTTTGCATTAATCGAAAACAGTGAGCTAACTTTCTCTCCCGGTCTAAATATTCTATCTGGAGAAACCGGTGCAGGAAAATCTATTTTAATAGATGCACTATCCGTACTTTTAGGTAATCGTGCCAGTCTGGAACAAATCAGAACCGGAATGAACGAAGCTTCTGTCAGTGCAACAATTACGTTAGACAATAATAAAGACATATATAATTATTTGGAAAATCAAAATATTACTATTGAAAATGATGAAATTATCTTACGTCGCCATTTATTAAACAGCGGAAAATCTCGTTCTTTCATCAACGGTACACAAGTTACCAGCAAAGAACTTTCTTTTATTGCTACAATTTTGTTTGATTTTCACGGACAACATGAAGGCATTGGCTTGCTTCGCAAAGAATCGCACATTTCTTATCTGGATAAATATTTAGAACTTACAGATAAAGTAAATGAATGTTCGTCCGTATGGAAAAAAATTAATGATATTAAAAATGAACTCAATCGATTAAATACTATCGATGAAAATATTGATAAAAAAATTGAATTACTAGAATACGAAATCGAAGAAATTGAAGAAGCTCGCTTTATTGAAGGTGAAGATGAAGAATTAGCCGTAAAAATAAAGCGTCTTTCAAATATGGAAAAAGTAATGACTCTGGGGGGAGAAATCCAATCTTTACTCGGAGAAAACGGAGAAGGTGCCGTAAATGCCATAAAAATAGCAAAAAATCAACTTTCTCAATTAAATGAATTAGATTCTTTATTTGAAAAAGATGCAATGTGCATTGAAGATATTTATTACAAACTGGAAGATTTTTATTCCGACTTTACGCATAAAATATCCTCAATTCAATACGACCAATCTTCGCTTGATGAATTAATTGAAAGAAGTGAGTGTATTGAAAAAATAAAACGTAAATACGGCGGAAATTATAATAACGTCATGAAATATTTGGCAAAAGCAAAAGATGAACTTTCCGGAATCAGTCATCAATCTGACCGCAAAGAAGAATTAAATCAGGCTTTACAACAAACAATTGAAGAATATAAAAATATAGCATTCGAAATTTCCTCTATTCGCAAAGAAAAGAAAGTCATACTGGAAAATAAAATAAAAAATGAATTACAAGGTCTGGGAATGTCTGATGCCGTATTTGAAATAAAAGTAGAACAAGAGGAATCAAATGATTCTCTTTTTCAATATAAAATGTTTTCAAACGGAATTGATAAAGTTGAATATCTTATTTCACCAAATAAAGGTGAACCGGTAAAACCTCTTACAAAAATTGCTTCCGGCGGGGAACTTAGTCGTATTATATTGTCATTAAAATCAATTTTGGGAAAAGATGACAGTGTAAAAACTATGATTTTCGATGAAATCGACGTCGGTATCGGCGGAAAAGTTGCACTGTATGTAAGTAACAAAATTCAAGAGTTAGCAAAAGAAAAACAAATCATTTGTATTACACATCTTCCGCAAATCGCAGCAGGCGGAGATAAAAACTTTCTCATTCATAAGGAATCTGACGATAAAAGAACAATTTCTTTTATTAAAGAATTGGATGAAGTCGGAAAAATCGATGAAATTGCCAGAATGTTATCCGGAACTATTACAGAAGCAAGTAGATCGCATGCGATTGAATTATTAAAAAGTTCTGAAAAATAATAAAAATAATCCTTTCTTTGATTAATCTTTCAATTATAAAACCGATATTTGTTAGAGAGCTATCAAAAAAGGATTGTTTTATGGCAAAGGTTACAAATGAGCAACGTGTAAAATATCAAGAACATATTGCTTTTTACAAAAAGAAGCTTGAAGAACTGGAAAAAGAAATAAAAACTTTAAAACTTCAAATAGTAAAAGAACCGGCTGAAGTCGCTTCATACACACAAATAAAAATCGCTAAGCTTTTGCTCCAAGAAATTGGAATTTATTGTGCAATGAATGAAGTCAGTGTTGACTTCTTAGAAGTAAAGAACACTCTTTTCCTTGATAAAGCTCGACAATTTATTTCCGATGTCATTATCAATCTCAGTAAAATTGTTACGAATTATCTCGATGTTCCATTTTCTGATTATGAAAAAGAACTTGCATTACTTTCAGAAATGAGTGATGACAATAAATATGAATTAATTTGCCAAATCGGTTACTGTACCGACATTATCAAAAATAATTTCGGTGAAAACAGTAAATGGAGATGGGCTTTTCTTGATACAGATTCAAAATTTGCTATCCTTGCTAAAAATATGTTTGATTTACGTCGTTATCAAAAATTAGACAATCCGATGGAAGACGGCTATCAAGTCAGACGTGCACATATTGCTTTGATACAAAAAATGTTAACGCAGGTTTCTCTCAGATATCGTGAAAAATATGAATTAAGCGGAAAAGATCCCGAAGATTTAAAGCGAGCAATTGACTTTCAATGTACTTTACACAGAATAGTAAGTGTTCTCGGAGATCCGGAAAAAGTTGAAACATCTAAAAAGCAAATCGATGTTTGGAAAATATTATTAGATAAACATTTTGCAGATGAAGATGCAAAAAAGAAACATCTGCAACGATAATTCTTAATCGTTATTTATTTTTCCCAATAATCTATAAATTCGATAAAGAAAATCTTTTCGCAACTTTTCCTGTGTAAGAAGACAATCTTTTTCTTTCATAAAAATATCAATATTTCTTTCCATACCGGTATAACTTTCCATTAATTGCCACAAAAAATTATGATGTTTTTCCGGAATATATTCTTTTAATAAATTCCAAATATTTTCATAAAATAATACATCGCTATCTTGCAAATTGAACTGACTAAAATCAATCCAATCGATTATATTTTTACTGTTCGAAAAAACTAAGATTCGATTCCATAATTCCTGAATACTTAGATTATTAATTTCACTTTCATAAAACTTCACATCTTTTTTTTTATTTTGAAGCGAAAAAGTAATATTACTGCCCGGTTCTATTTCCAAAGAAAACAAACCTTCATTACCTTTTAAATAAAGAGCATCAGAAGTTATACCAATCAACTCAAATGACGAAACCGTAGATTTCTTTTTTATCAATTGAATCACTGCATTAGAAGTTGTCAATGCTAAAAAATCTATATCTTCTAACTGAATTTTAAACATCAAATCATTTTCTATTGCAAATTGAACAACTTTTGACGAATAAGAAACCAAATTCCCATGTAACAACTCGCCGTTTTTTAATCTCAGCGAATCTGCATTGCAAAAATAAACAGAAAAAAATAATAAAAATAAAATTATTTTTTTATTCATTCTCTACATCTTCTTCATCAGCCCTATCTTTCTGCCCCGCTTGTAACAAGAAAAATCCGATAGCGATAAAACATAAGGTTATAAACAAAAACAGAACTTTTTCAAACAGTCCTTCCCCTTTTAAAAAACCGCAAGAAAAGAAAAATAATACTATTGATAACAACATGATAAAAGTCCCGGAAATAAAAAGACCGAAACTCTTACGATTAATCAAAAAATAATAAAATAAAAAAGTTATTCCGCAACACATCGGAAGTAAAGGCCAAGCTTTTTCAATCTTAAATCCGAAAATAAACCAGAATAACAAATAAGCCATTACAAAAATCAAATCAAAACCAAAAATAAACAAGAAACCATTTTTTGTCTTATTTAAAAAAGCCAAAATTACAAGATGAATTCCAACCATTAATAAAAAAACACAAAACATCATTGAAATAGTAAAAGTTGCAAAAAAGAGCTGGCAAGTTGCCAATAATCCAAAAATTATAAAGTAAATACCAAGAATAGTTTTTTTATTAAACGCTTTCATTATTCTGTCCATTAAGATTCTCTCCTTTATTTATTACCATTGAAAGACTGGAAATCGCAGTTTCAATCATTTCATCTTCCGGTTCACGTGTTGAAAACAATTGAAAGAAAAGTCCCGGCAATACAAAAAGTTTCACGATAGGATTTTTTTCAAATTTTGCAGAAAGCTTCAATAATTCATAACTGATAGAAGATACAATAGGCATTCCGACAACAATGTGTGACAAAATTATTATCAATTTTTGTAAGCTTCTGTGAGCCTCCAGATACCAATCAAATTGATTAAAGAAAATATTAAAAAATGGGAAAATGACAATAGTAATAAGAAAGACAATAAAAATAAAAGATGTTCCGCAACGAGGATGTAAACGAGATGAAGTTCGAATATTTTCCACCGTTAATTCCTTACCTGCTTCATAAGCATTAATCGTTTTATGTTCGGCACCGTGATACCCAAATAAACGCTTCGTATCTTTCATAAATGAAATTAAAAACAAATAAACGAAGAAAAAAGACATTCGAATTAAACCGGCAACAAGATTATAAAGAAAAGGATTTTTTGTATGATCCAACTTAAACAAGCTTGTAATAAAATAAGGAGTCGCAACAAAAAGCAACATCGCAAGTCCAAAAGCAAAAGTATAAGTCAAAATCATTGCAAATATCGATGTTCCTTTTTCATTTGTATTTTCTTCCGGAAAAGCAATTTCAGCCGAACGATTTATAATTTTAGTTCCGAAATATAAATTCTCACAAAATCCGGCAATACCGCGAATAAAAGGTAAACCTAAAAATTTAATTCTTTTCCCCAAAGCCACACACGCATGATATTCTTTATGTAAAGTTTTATCCGGTTTTCTTACAGTAAAAGCATACCCTTCTTGCCCTCGCATTAAAACGCCTTCTATTAAAGCTTGACCACCGTAAGCCAAATTCATTTCTTTTTTCTCATTTCCCAAACCAGTACTCCTGTATTTTTCATTTTTGGCAATATAAAGGAAAAAATATAACTTTTCAATCTCTTAATAAAACAAGAAGATAAAAAAACTTGACTTTTATATACTGTTAGGTATATAAATTATTTAATAATATTTAAATACAAGGAGAAATCAACATGGCAATATCAAATAATTCTATTTTCTATCATATTTATCCGCTGGGATTTTGCGGAGCTTCAGAAAATAATGATTATCAAACACCGGCAACTTCTGCTCTTTCAAAAATATCAGATAACATCGAACATTTAAAAAAACTCGGAATAAATGCTGTTTATTTAGGACCATTATTTGAATCTGAAAGTCACGGATACAATACCGTAGATTATTATCACGTTGACAGAAGACTCGGAACAAATGAAGATTTACGCAATCTTATTAATAATTTTCACACAAACGGAATAGATGTAATCTTAGATGCAGTTTTCAATCATTCCGGCAGAGAATTCTTTGCATTTAAAGATATTAAAAATAATCGCAATAATTCTAAATATACCGACTGGTACTTAAATATAAATTTTAACAATAACAATTGTTATAATGACAGTTTTTCTTATGAAGGATGGGCTGGATGTTTGGATTTGGTCAAATACAATTTAAGAAATCAGGAAATAAAAGAACATTTGATACAAGCAGCATTACAATGGATAAGAGAATTCGATATTGACGGATTGCGACTTGATGCAGCAGATGTATTAGATTTTGATTTTATGCGAGAACTTTCGGTACGATGTCGAAATGAAAAACACGACTTTTGGTTTGTCGGTGAAGTTGTTCACGGTGATTACGGTCGTTGGATACGTGACGCTCATCTTAATTCCGTAACAAATTATGAATCTTATAAAGGTGCATGGTCCAGTTTTAATGATAATAATCTTTTCGAAATAGCTTACTCTCTTAGACGCCAATTCGGTCAAGGCGGTATTTATCAACAAATTCCGCTGTACAATTTTCTTGATAATCACGATGTCAACAGAATTGCAAGTACATTAAAATGTAGCGAACACTTACCTCTTGTATACGGATTATTATTTACAATGCCGGGAATTGCCTCTGTTTACTACGGAAGTGAATTCGGAATACACGGAAAAAAAGAAAACGGCAATGACAAACCACTTCGACCTGCATTAGAAAAGCTATATTTTTCAGAATTGACACAGTGGATAGCTAAACTTATACAAATAAGAAATCAATCCCCGGCACTTTACAACGGTGATTATAAAGAACTTTTGGTTGCATCAAAACAATTTGCTTTCATGCGAAGTTTTCAAAATGAAAATATAGCGGTCGTTTTTAATTGTGATTTTAATAATGCGACTTTAAATCTCAAGCTACAACAAAATGGCTGGGATTTACTTACCGAATCGACAATCAATCTTTCAAATGTCATAATGCAACCTAATTCAATGCGTATAATAAAATTTTAAATTATGGTAGAAACAGCACTAGGAAAAAACTTTTCTAACAAAGTTTATTTTTTATCCGATGAATTAATATAACTTTGGATTCTTTGTATCAGGAAATAAGAATGAAACGTTTTATTTTACTTTCAGTGCTGTTTTTTATTATACCAATCTTTATTCATGCAGAATCACTGGAAAATATCGTTTACGATTATATCTACACTCAAAAATGGGATGAAGCTGCAAAAAAACTAAACAAATATTTATACAAAAATCCGCAAGACCATGAAGCTTTCGCAATTTTAAGTTCCGTAGAATCCGAACGAGGAAATCAAGTTGCCGCAATTCACGCTATGCGAAAAGCTATTTCATACGTAACAAATGATGAAAAAAAATCAGAATACTATTACAATCTTTCAATCGTATATTACCGACAAAATATGAAAGATGCCGCAATCGAATGTAATATTATTGCAAATAAACTCAATCCAACCCTGCCTAATCCATATTACATAAACGGAATAATGCTATATCAACAAGAACGTCAAGAAGACGCACTAAACAGTTGGAAAAAATTCCTGATTTATTCCAGCAATACAGAGTTAAATGAAAAAATTAATCAAGTTACGAAATTATTAGAAGAATATTTATCTCAACAAAAAACACTTGAAGAAAAAGAAAAGTTGGAACAACAATTATCAATGATAATTCCGACTCCAATGCCGAATAATAATCTCCCTAACGGGCAAAACGGAGCTAATTCAGGAAACAACTTCGCCGACGGGCAAAACGGAGCTAATTCAGGAAATAACTTAGCTAACGGACAAAACACTTCTACCACCGGAAACAACCTAGCTAACGGACAAAACGGAGCTAATTCGGGAAACAACTTAGCTAACGGGCAAAACGGTTATAATTCGGGAAATAACTTAGCCGACGGACAAAACGGTTATAATTCAGGAAACAACCTAGCTAACGGACAAAACGCTGCTAATTCGGGAAACAACTTCGCCGACGGGCAAAACGGAGCTAATTCAGGAAGTAACCTAGCCAACGGGCAAAACGATTCTGCTTCCGGAAACAACTTTGCCGACGGGCAAAATGGAGCTAATTCGGGAAATAACCTAGCTAACGGACAAAACGGAGCTAATTCGGAAAACAACCTAGCCGACGGACAAAACGGTTATAATTCAGGAAACAACTTAGCCGACGGACAAAACGCTGCTAATTCGGGAAATAACTTTGCCGACGGACAAAACGGAGCTAATTCGGGAAATAACCTAGCTAACGGACAAAACGCTTCTAATTCAGGAAGTAACCTAGCCGACGGACAAAATACTTCTAATTCTGGAAGTAACTTAGCCGACGGGCAAAACGGTTCTGCTTCCGAAAACAACTTTGCCGACGGGCAAAACGGAGCTAATTCAGGAAGTAACTTCGCCGACGGGCAAAACGGTTCTACTACCGGAAACAACTTCGCCGACGGACAAAACGGAGCTAATTCGGGAAATATCTTTGCCGACGGGCAAAACGGTTCTAATTCGGGAAATAACCTAACCGACGGACAAAACGGTTATAATTCGGGAAACAACTTAGCCGACGGGCAAAACGGTTCTGCCTCCGGAAATAACTTAGCCGACGGGCAAAACGGTTCTGCTTCCGGAAATAACTTAGCCGACGGACAAAACGGAGCTAATTCAGGAAATAACCTAGCTAACGGACAAAACGGAGCTAATTCGGGAAATAACTTTGCCAACGGACAAAACGGAGCTAATTCGGGAAATAACTTTGCTAACGGGCAAAACGGTTCTGCCTCCAGAAATAACTTAGCCGACGGGCAAAACGCTTCTAATTCGGGAAGTAACCTAGCCAACGGACAAAACGGTTATAATTCGGGAAACAACTTAGCCAACGGACAAAACGATTCTGCTTCCGGAAATAACTTAGCCGACGGACAAAACGGAGCTAATTCGGGAAATAACTTCGCCGACGGGCAAAACGCTGCTAATTCGGGAAGTAACCTAGCTAACGGACAAAACGATTCTAATTCAGGAAATAACTTAGCCGACAGACAAAACGGAGCTAATTCAGGAAACAACTTCGCCGACGGACAAAATAGCTCAGATTTAGAAGAAGATTTTGCTGAAGATGAAGAAAATGAGTATTTTAATGATGATTTTGATTCAGAAGACGACTCTGATGACTCAAAATATATTGATAATGATAATACACAACAAAATCAGAAAACGTTATCAAAAAGTGAATTACGAAAATTGGCTCGTGAAAAAAAACGAAAAGAACGTGAAGCTGCACGAGCCGAACGAAAGAGAAAACGTGAGGAAGCAAGAAAGAAATTACTGGAAAATCTTTCTAAAGACCGTAAAAATAAAAAGAATAAAACAAGCAGTTTTAATGATTACCAAACTTTCACTCCTGTCGAAGAGGATGAAGAATTTGAGTTAATTGATTGAAAATGATAAAAGTAAACATAATTTCTGGAGGATTTTTATGAATAATAAAATATGGGTAGGAACAACGGCAGTTTGTGTCACAATAATCGTAATTTTACTTTTATTTTTGTTTGGTAAAGAAAAAATCGGAATTGAAAATCATAAATATCAACAAAACCAAGAAGAAAATATTCAAAATACATCAACTACAAATGACCGTGAGAATATTTTAAAAATTATACGCATATATATGAACAAAGGCGAATTTGACAGAGCGTTAGACCAAATCGATGTTTTGTTACGACAAAATATTGATGATGCCGAAGTTTTGGAATTACAAGACATGGTCATTAATATGAAAAATGAGCAAAAACAAAAAGAATTAAAACAAGCTCTAGAACAACAGCAACAACAAAGTAATAATTATTATCCGCAAAATGAAACTCCATACGAAAATATGAACACTGTAATTGAAAGACGTGATGAAAAACCAATGATTATAAATCGCGGAAATGCAGAAAAACAAGAACAAGATATTGCTCAAAAAGAAATCGATGATTTATTAAACAATGGATTAAAAGAATATAATACACAAAATTATACTCGTGCTCGCAGTATTTTGAATGATGTTTTGGAAAAAGATAAGGAAAATCCGGAAGCTAATGCTGCACTTGCCGCTACGCTGCTTGATGAAAATCCCAACGATACAAAAAATCTTGAAGAAGCCGTAAAAAGAGCTCAACAGGCATTAAAAAAAGACCCTAATCAAGAAACCGCTCGTCTCGTTCTCGGAAAGATTTATGCAAAACGCGGTATGTCAGAACAAGCGATTGATGAATACAAAAAACTTCTTCAAATTAATCCGAACAGTTACGAATTATTTTATGAATTAGGAAAGCAATACTTTAAAAGTAAGCAATATGATAAAGCAATTGAAGCTTTTATTTCTGCAACAGAAATAAAGCCTGATTTTATTCACGGTTATTTTTATCAAGGACTCGCCTATTATAAAAACGAAGAAATAAAAGAAGCTATCAAAGTTTATACAAAAGTTTTGGATATGGATCCGGAATTCTACGAAGCAAACGCAAACTTAGGTGAAATCTACAGACTCGACGGTGATGCAAATAATGCAATTAAATATTTTAAAAAAGCAGTTTCTATTAACAATAAAGCCAGCTTACAAAAAAGACTCGGAGATTGTTATAAAGAATTAAAAAAATATCAAGAAGCTCTTGAGTGTTACAACAAATCAATTTCAATAAATAAACAAGAAACTTCTCAGGAAAAAAATCACGCTGTTTCCTGTTATAACGAAATGGCTGATATAAGAATATTACAAGAAAAATACTCCGAAGCAAAAAAACTGGCACTTAAAGGTTTGGAAATATTACCGGACAATGCCAATTTACATTTTATTGCTGCATTTGCTTGTGAAAAAGACAACAATTCTGCAGAAGCTATTGAGGAATATTTAAAAACAATTGAATTAAATCCTACTTTTACAACTGCTTATATCAATGTTTCTGCGTTATATAATGCCGTAGGTAAACCGCAAGAAGCCGTAGATATACTCAAAAAAGGTTTAAAACATGATGCAACTAACTATAAATTGCTGAATAATTTAGGAAATGCACTTCAAAAGCTTGAATTCTATGAAGAAGCTATAAAAAATTATAAAAAAGCTATCAGTTTAAATAATGACATTTCAGATTTACATCTAAATCTGGGACTTTGTTATAAATCAGTTAATAATCAAAAGGAAGCTATAAAAGCATTAACAAAAGCAGCCGAACTTTCTCCGTCATCAGACGAAATCCAATATGAACTTGCTGAAAGTTATTTTCAACTTCAAGATTATGAAAATGCAGAAAAATTGCTTTTGTATCTGAATAACAACTCTCAATCAAACAAAAAAGCTAAAATTGAAGAAATGCTAAATGCAATTAAGGCTCAAAAAGAAGAAGCTGCTGCCGATTCTGAAAACGAATCACAAACAACTGACAACGATGATTCGGACGAAAGTACCGAAAATTAATAAAAAAACTCAGATTAGATAAAGTGTACCTCAAAAGTATTTTTTGAAGTACACTTTTTTATTGCCATGTGTAAGATTGCTTATCCTCTCACTTCCCTTCATCTGAAAACATTTTAAACATTTCCGTTACTTGAGATTTCCATTCATCCACAAGTTC
>JBGUUT010000127.1:0-6708 GCA_045133795.1 Spirochaetota bacterium | reverse complement strand
TGCAAAAAATGGCTCAAATAAATATACATTTTTCCCCAAGAAAAAATTAAAAAGTACTTGACTTTTTCAACAGAATCTTGTTTCAGGATCTATCCAGTCATAAGTTACACTTCCTAGCTGGCAAGATTCCGAAATAAATTCGGAATGACATAACTGTCATCCTGAACTTGTTTCAGGATCTATCCAGAATACCTCCTCCGGCAAGATTCCGAAATAAATTCGGAATGACATAACCGTCATCCTGAACTCCACCCTGTCATCCTGAACTCGTTTCAGGATCTTACCAGTCATAAGTTACACTTCCTAGCTGGCAAGATTCCGAAATAAATTCGGAATGACATAACCGTCATCCTGAACTCCACCCTGTCATCCTGAAATACGCCTGATAAAATGTCTTACTAAGAAAACAACTGTCACATTTCACCGGCTATTCAGCATTACAATAAAACTATTATTTATTCTTACACTTTATCCCCGACATGCCGGATCATCTTTATCAATAAGATTATCGTAATTATTGTCAAGCCCGTCTTCACAAGATCCGATTGAATCTTTTCCTTCTGCGCGAGCATTATACTTAAGCCACTTATTGTCTATCTTCTGCCATTGATACAGGAAAAATTCTTTATAAAACTTAGCAATAGCTGTATCTTTTATCACAATCAGATTTTCGTCATTCTTAGCCTCACCGCTTTTGGAAAAATTCATTGAACCGATAACCGTATACTCGTCATCAATAATTATTGATTTTGAATGCATTTTACCTGCATAATTTTCTGTTTTAACCAAAACACCTGAATCTCTGAGCGATTGATGTTTGGAAGACTTATTTGAAGCATTGAGAGCATCAACTATCAGTTTTACCTCTACTCCGCGGTTTTTCGCATTTATTAACTCATTCACAACTCTTGGTTCCGTAACTGTAAATGCCGGCATATAAATATATTTCTTAGCATTTTTAATAAGCGGCAGCACTGCATTTGTAACACTTCTATCCTGAGGCGAAAAATAAATTCTTAAAGAAATTCCGTCCAAATTAATTTCTTTTCGAGGCTGTGAAACTTTCGCATTATGGAATTTTCCCGCATACATTTGTTCAAATTCTGTTTTATAAATCTTTGCCGTTTCTGCGGATTCTATAACCACAATGCTGTTAGAATTAAAACCTGACATATCCGTATGCGAAAGATTTGCAGAACCTGTTATCAAAATCTTGTCATCGAAAATATAAAACTTGTTATGCATGATATTTCCGGCCTCCGAAGAAACCTTGTCACTTATATTATCCGAAAGAAGTTTAACAATAGTATCTGTATCAGGGTAAATATTTTTCCCCGATGAATCCAAGTCATAAACCAATCTGATTTTTACTCCGCGCTTCATAGCTCCGGAAAGAGCCTTTTCAATCACAGGAACCCTTGAATACCCATAAATCGCCATATCAATAGAGTCCTGCGCGTTATTAATATTTGTTAAAATTTCTCTGCAAATAGAACTCGAACAGTTTCTGTCAGGTTTAAGTTTCGTGGTAGAATCTGCAAAAAAAATTTTAATCTTACCTTTTTCAAAAATTTGTTCCGGAGAAGTAATACGCGGCAAGAATATTACAGGCTTTTTAGGAAGATGAGATTTTCTTATTAAAATATAATTTTTTAATTTAGGAACTTCTTTATCATTTATTTGATAAACTTTTTCCGTTTCCAAATCCAAAACCTGATATTTTGCCCGTCTGATTTCTTTCAACTTTTTATCAAACCCTTCTTGAAAATAAGGTTTGGAGTCTTTTATACAAAATCCGGAGTACAAAAACTTCTGATAATAACTGTATTTTAAATATATTAAATCCTCACCGTTTTTAATATAAACATCTCTTCCTTTCATCAAATTTGATGCCCAGTATTTCCCAAGATGCCCGAGAATAAATGCTTCGTCTTCCGTAATATTAAGTTTTTTGGCGAGTTCGGAATTTTTTAAAGTATATGCAGAGTCAAGTGTTGTAACATCCTTGAATACAAACTCTTCCCCATTTAATACAAAACTAACCGGAGAGATTACATCGTCGACTTTATAAGTTTTGTCATGCGGAATCAGAAATAACGCGCATAATACAAACATTAAAATAATAAAAACTATACTAAGACTCTTTTTCAACATAATTTGTTATCTCAAAACCCAGTTTTTCAATTTTGTCTTTGAGTTTTTTATTTTTACATATCAAATATTCATTAAAATGATTATCAATTGTTCCGTCTTCATATCTGCAAGGATGAATAAGTGCTTCCACCGTAACATTATCATATTTAACTGCCATTAACCCGTAAGCAACCGCAAGCGCATCCATCATAGAAGTATACGCAACACCTATTAAATAATCATTTGTTTTTAAATCCCATTTTTGTATAGCATTTTCATTAAACATTGTAAAAATATTCAAGAGAATAACTTTTATAAGATTAACCGGATATTTTATCGTTAAATGCTTATGCACTGCCGGAATAATGTAAGGTTTTTCAAACTGGGTGCGAACTTGTTTTATACCATACTCTTTTGCAAGTCTACAAACTATTTCAAATATCGGAGGAATGGAATGAACATGGACATGAGAGTCAATATGTGTAACAGGAGTCTTCGACATAACGGTTTCTATCTGTCGTCTGAATTCTCTTTCTACCTGAGAAAGGAATTCTTTTTCTTTAGGATTATAAGATTTTAAAAGCAGCTGAATATAAGAATTACAAAACTCACCATTACTGTCAGTAAGCGTATCCACATCAGAACAAAGAGATTTTCCCTCAATTATATTCAAATGTATCCCTACCCCTAAATCGGGACATTTCGGAATAATTGACTCTATCGCTTCATCAAAAGCCTCGCCGTTTGCTGTCAAAGAAGCACTCTTCAAAATACCTTCTTCATACCCTTCAAGAACTGCCTTATTTAAAGCTTTTGACATCCCAAAATCATCTGCATTTAAAATAAATTTTTTGCTCAAATTAAACTCCCGCTTGTAATTTACATAGCCATATTATATTATATTTATGAGAGGAAAACAATGAGCAACAAAACAAAATTAGCACTTATTATCCCCTGCTACAATGAAGAGCTTGTAATAGAATCAACCGTAAAAACTTTACTGGGAGTTCTTGACAGAATAATTGAAAAAGGTAAAATTTCCGAGGATTCATATATTTATTTAATTGATGACGGTTCAAAGGACTCTACTTGGGAAATAATCAAAAAACTCCACCAAGAAACTCCTGTGAGAGTAAAGGGAGTAAAATTTGTCCGCAACTACGGAAACCAAAAAGCTATTATTGCCGGACTAACAGGAGTTAAAGAAATCGGCTGTGATTGCGTAATTTCAATTGATGCAGACCTACAACAGGATGAAAATGCAATCGAAATTTTTATTGACGAGTTCCACAAAGGAGCTGAAATTGTTTCAGGAATTCGAAATGACAGAAAAACAGATTCTCTATTCAAAAAACTCACAGCATTGTGTTTTTATAAACTAATGAACCTTCTTGGAGTAAAGATTCCGCCTAATCATTCTGATTTCAGGCTTGTTAGCCGCAAAGGATTAGAAATTCTAAGCCAATATGACGAAAAAGAATTATTCTTGCGCGGATTTTTCCACGAAACCGGATTAAAAACCGCTTACGTGCATTTTGATGTAAAACCACGAGCTCTCGGATGTTCAAAATTTAACTTTTTCTCTTTGACAACACTCGCTTTAAATGGAATAACCTCCTACAGTGTTGTACCTTTGAGACTAATATCTGCAGTGGGGCTGTTTGCAATTTTTGTAAGTACCTGCATCGGTATTGATGCAATTTGCGATAAATTATTTCGCCATGACGCTCCGGACGGATGGGTTACAATAGTAATTTTATTAGTATTTATCGGCGGATTTCAAATTTTCTGTCTGGGCATTATAGGCGAATATTTAGGACAAATATTTAAAGAAGTAAAATCTCGTCCGAGATATATAGAAGAAACAAAATTATTATAGGAGAGCAAACTATGAAAAAACAAGGTTACACTCTTGCAGAAGTACTAATAACTCTGGGAATTATCGGAATTCTCGCTGCAATTATGATACCTCTGGCTAACAAATTCAGACCGGACACCACAAAAGTTGCATATCTGACTACTTATGATTCTCTGGTTACGGCTCTGAATGGTATTGTAAATAATGAGAATATTTATCCAACAGTATCAGGCGGAAGAAACTATTCTCAAAAACCATTGCTAAATACTTCAGCCACAGAAATTGACGGAACTCAAATTGCTGCCGGTGCTAATAAATTGTGCCGGATTTTAAATGAAACCTTAAGATCCGAAGCAAATAATATTGATTTCAAGATAAATAATGCCTGCTCTGATAATTATATAGATGCAAATTTCAATGCTACTACAGACTTTTCCAGAGATTTTACCGCGAAAAACGGAACACAATTCAAGGTTGGCAGAGTTTTTCACACTTATTATGAAACAGATATTTATATTGATATCAATGGGTACGAAGGCAATAACTGCATATATGACGCTGAAACCTGCCCGAACCCTGACAGATTCAAGTTTTTTGTCGGTGCAAACGGGAAAATTGTTCCAGCTGACCCAATGGGAAAACATTATCTTAAAACCCGTACAAATCTAAAAGTTCAAAAAGATGTTGAAATAGACGGTTCCTATCCTGATTTTCCTGATGATTTGAAAGAAGTAGGACGCATGTTAGTAAAAGATTCAATCTTTAAGGGACTTGATTTGTCAAAATTGACCGAAGTAGAACTTAACAAAGACCTTGGTGATTTTATAAAAGATAATCAGATTCCATTAGATGGTATAAGCTTAAAATAGTAAAAATAAACAAAAAAAGACCCGATTGCACAATCGGGTCTTTTTTTTGTTACAAACTTTACATTTATACATAAATTTAGCAATTTTTTAACCTCAAAAAACTTTATAAATATACAGGGAAATATTATGGGATTTAGGAGATTAATTTATGGCTGTCGGAGCTAGAGATTATATCGACAAACTTTTGGTGAAAAAGTATGCCGATGAAAAAGTTGATAATCATGACGCGTTGGAATCAATGGTTGATCCAAATAAGATGCTGGAAGCGATGAACGATGTCGCCGCGATTCAAAGAAATATGTTTGCACTATCCGAGCGACTGCAAAACGCCTGTTATGCTATTAATGCAAAAGCCCGGTATGAGAAAAAGCATGCCGCCAACGAGTAAAGGTATCAGATAACTTTATCCACTACAACTTTATGCAAGCCTTTCGGATGGTCAACATTGCGTTTCAATTTTAATGCTGTCTCAAGTGCCGTTAGCTGCAATATAACAACATTGGCAAACAATTGTTGAATTTCGTTTTCACATTCAACAGATATATTAAAATCAGGCTTTATTCTGTTGTCATTTCTGCCAATAACTACTAAATAAGGGTTATAATCTTCTTTTATCTTGTTAAGGTTATTAACAGATCTTTCCATAATTTCATCCACTGTAATATAAACAAGCACAGATTTATTATTCAAAACTGCAACATGTCCATGCATAAATTCACCCAGAATTGCAGCACTAATATTTTTATAAGAAGTTTCTTTAATCTTTAGAGCACCCTCTTTTGCAAGTGAATAAGAAATTCCGTCAGCAGTAAGAATAATCGTATTAATTTTTGCCAATTGATTCGCCAGTTTTTTAACCTCATCACGTCTTGCCAAAGCTTTTTCAATAATTGCAGGAAGATGGAAGAGCGATTCTTTATACGATTTTGTAATACTTTCCGGCTCGCTGTTTTCTATGAGTTTTAACGAAATTAAAATCAAACAAAGCATTTGAGATGTAAACGATTTTGTCGCAGCAATTCCGTTTTCAACCCCTGCAAAACAAGCAACCTTATAGTCACAAAGGTTCCAAATCGTAGAATCTTCTTTGTTTGTAATACACAATGTCGGAAGTCCTGTTTCTTCTTTCACTCTTTTTGCCGATTTTAAAGTATCACTTGTTTCTCCTGATTGGGTAATAAAAATATAAAGCGTATTTTCATCATGCGGAATAACACTTTTTAGCAAAAATTCACTTGAATAAATTGCTCTTGTCTCTATTTTGGAAATCTTTTCTACCAAATCGACCGCAAATCTTGCGCAATGATAGGAAGACCCGCTTGCAACAAGAACAATCTTTCGGATGTTTTGAGGTAAATCCAGTTTGATTTCACCACTTTGGGGTGCAATATATTTCATTAAAATATAAGGAATAATTTTACTTTGTTCCTCAATTTCCATTTCCATATTTGTTTTTTGTTTAGCAAAGAGCATTGTTTATCCTCATGTTTTTCAAGTGTGTAGGTCAGGCAATGCCTGACCTACTACTACTTATTCTTCAACGGCTTCTGCGCAATCAGAACAAATCGTTGGGTGTCCTGCATGCTCGCCAAGTTTTCTAAACTTCCAGCAACGTTCACATTTTTCACCTTCAGCTGCAGTTACCCAAACAGTAATTCCGTCTTCTGTGTATTCATTTAAAACACCTTCAGGAGCTGTTTCTGCAACATAGGCCTGAGAGACAATAAATATATCTGCAAGTTCTTTTTCATCGCGTTTAAGTAATTCCGCATCCGGTGATTTTACATAAACAGCCGCTTCTAACGAACTACCGATTTTTTTATCAGCTCTTAACGGTTCTATTGCACG
>JBGUUT010000126.1:0-83650 GCA_045133795.1 Spirochaetota bacterium | reverse complement strand
AAGCTTACTGTCAAGAACTTTTTTCATTTTTTTATTACTCTTAATTTTTATGCATTACATCTCTGTAATTACTAAAAATACTAAAGAAATATTTCTTCAAACTAAAGAAATATTTCATTAAAAAAACTATTTCACTAAATAATAAAAATAGAAAAAGCTCTGCTACTAATACCAAAACATAACATTTTAACTTCCAAATTACAGTACGTAGCTTATAACATAGACTGTTAGGTCTTCGTATTAGATGAAATGCCTTCTACTATACTACTTCAATTTTGTCAATGAAATCTTAAACTGTTAGTACAAAAAAAATACAGTCGGAATATTCAAGAATAAAATTATCAAACCTAATTAAAATTAAAAGTACGAGCAAAATTCAGACAAAAACTCATTTTCTACAAAAAAATCCTTCAAAGTTTCTTACCTTTTCATTTCAGATTGCTATTTTTTTCAAAAGCAATATAATTTTTTCAGATATACAAGGAGGCCATATGGTAAACAACAAAAAATATGTTTATTTCTTCGGAAACAAAATTGCCGAAGGAAATGGGGATTTGAAACACCTTTTAGGTGGTAAAGGCGCAGGACTTGCAGAAATGACTCGAATAGGTCTTCCTGTTCCGGGCGGTTTTACAATAACCACAGAAGTTTGTAATTTGTTTTTTAAAAACAATAATCAATACCCTGACGGTTTAGAAGAACAAGTAGAAAGAAATCTAAAAAATCTCGAAAAAATTGTAGGAAAAAAATTAGGTGACCCGGAAGATCCTTTATTGGTTTCCGTGCGTTCCGGTGCCCCCATTTCTATGCCCGGTATGATGGAAACCATTTTAAATTTAGGCTTAAATGATGCGTCAGTTTTGGGACTTGCAAAAAAGACTCAAAATGAACGTTTTGCTTATGATGCATACAGACGTTTCATTTTAATGTATAGTTCTACTGCCAAAAATATTGCCAGAGAAAAATTCGACTCTGTTTTTGACAACACTAAAAATACAAAAACAAGAAATCGTTTAGGTATTCCTGCAGAACAAAAAGTCGCAGATACAGACTTAAATACCGAAGAATTAAAAGATATCGTAGAACAATTCAAAACTATTTATAAAAATGAATTAGGTGAAGATTTCCCTCAAGATCCGATTAAACAACTTTGGGGCGCCATCGATGCCGTATTCCATTCTTGGATGGGAGAAAAGGCCGTTAAATATCGTGAAGTTGAAAAAATTTCCAATATTTACGGAACAGCAGTAAACGTCGTACAAATGGTTTTCGGAAACATGGGAGAAACCAGCGGAACCGGAGTTTGTTTTACAAGAGACCCTAATACCGGAGAAAATATTTTTTACGGAGATTACCTTGTTAATGCACAAGGAGAAGATGTTGTTGCCGGTATCAGAACTCCTATGAAATTAGATGAACTCCACAATAAAAATGCAGTTCTTTACGACCAACTTGTTAATGTAAGAAAAAAACTTGAACATCATTATCGAGACATGCAGGATTTAGAGTTTACTGTTGAAGATAACAAACTTTACATGTTGCAATGTCGTAGCGGTAAACGTTCCCCTAAAGCTTCATTTGTTATCGCTTATGACTTAGTTCAAGAAGGATTAATTTCTAAAGAAGAAGCTGTTGAAAGAATTAAACCTAATGATATAGAAGGAATTTTCTATCCGGTTATTGACCCATCGCAAAAAGAACAACTAAAAGAATTCTATATCGGTCACGGTATCGATGCCGTTCCGGGTGCTGCAACCGGAAAAGTTGTATTCTCCGCAAAACGTGCAGAAGAACTTGCTGCACAAAAAGAAAAAGTTATCCTTGTTCGAAAAGAAACATCTCCGGAAGATGTCGGCGGAATGCACGTAGCACAAGGAATTTTAACTGCCACCGGCGGAAAAACTTCTCACGCTGCAGTTGTTGCACGTGGTTGGGGAAAATGTTGTATTGTCGGTTGCGGCGTCTTAGAAATTGATTATGACAAAAAACAATTTACCATAGGAAAACACACAATCAAAGAAGGTGACGAAATCACATTAGACGGTTCTCACGGTTACATCTATAAAACGACATTAAAACTATGCGTCCCTGAATTACCTCAATCTTACTATGAAATCATGAAATGGGCTGATGAAATCAGAAAAATAAATGTTAAAACAAACGCCGACAGTCCGGAAGATGCTGAAGCAGCCAGAAAATTAGGAGCTGAAGGTATCGGATTGTGTAGAACAGAGCATATGTTTTTCGGCTCCGAAGAACGAATAATGGCCATTCAGGAAATGATTGTCGCTGATAGTTTGGAAGACCGTAAAAAAGCATTAGCAAAATTATTACCTTTCCAAACCGAAGATTTCAAAGGTATATTTACATCAATGAATCACTATCCGGTAACTATTCGTTTGATTGACCCTCCTTTACATGAATTTGCACCGCAAACACCAGAACAACAGAAAAAACTGGCAGATAAACTAGGTATCAGCGTCGAAAAAATAGCAGCTCGTGTTCATCAATTAAAAGAAACAAATCCAATGCTTGGACATCGAGGTTGCCGTCTGGCTGTTACATACCCGGAAATTCTGGAAATGCAAGTTACGGCAATTATAACTGCTGCATGTGAATGTAAGAAAAACGGAATCGAAGTTCATCCGGAAATAATGATTCCGTTGATAATTGATATAAAAGAATTTCACCTGTTGGAAAAGAAAGTTCGTGCTGTTGCAGATGAAATATTAAAACAAAATAATATTTGTGTTGCATATAAAGTCGGCACTATGATTGAAATTCCGAGAGCTGCATTACTTGCAGATGAAATTGCCGAATATGCAGAATTTTTCTCTTTCGGAACAAATGACTTAACACAAATGACACTCGGAATGTCACGTGATGATTCCGGAAAGTTCCTACCGGAATACATTGACGAAAAGAAAGCTGCAATTTTCCATGATGACCCATTCCAATCTATAGACCAAAAAGGTGTCGGAGCATTAGTAAAAATGGCAGTACAAAAAGGTCGCTCTACTCGACCGGACATCAA
The DNA here is from genome assembly GCA_045133795.1 of Spirochaetota bacterium. Taxonomy (GTDB): domain Bacteria; phylum Spirochaetota; class GWE2-31-10; order GWE2-31-10; family GWE2-31-10; genus RGIG8597. Next base: position 80,616 of record JBGUUT010000126.1, on the reverse strand, counting down.
TCTGGGGGTTTGCGGTGAACACGGCGGCGAATCAGTTTCCGTAAAATTCTTCGCTTCAATCGGATTAAATTATGTTTCATGTTCTCCGTTAAGAGTCCCAATCGCTCGTTTAGCTGCGGCTCAATATGAAATTGAAAAGAAAAGATTGAGAAAATCTTGATTTTGATTATCAAAAAAAATATACTGCAAATAAAATTGCAGTATATTTTTTTGGAGAAAGTACAATGACAAAATCTATCAATATAAAAGATTCATTAAAATTAATTATAACGGAAATACCGAATAATAATGATGCTGTGATTCTGAAATTAGACGGATTAATTGATACTTACAATTCTTCTCTTCTTCAAAAAGAAGTCCTAGATACACTTTCTTCATATACAAAAGTTATTTTTGATTGTTCAAAGTTAACTTATGTTTCCTCTACCGGAATCGGAACGTTTACCGTATTCTTAAAAAGTATAAAAGAAAAAAACGGAACTATTGTTTTAACAAGTTTACAGCAGAAAGTTTTAGAAATTTTTCAATTGCTTGGCTTTTCTAAGTTTTTCACTATCATTGATACTTTGGATGAAAGTTTAAAAACCTTGGGAATAACCTCAAATGAAAAATCTTGTTTCCCAAAAGTACTTGAATGTCCATCATGTTCAAGAAAATTAAAAGCAAGTAAATCCGGAAAATTTAGATGCATTCAATGCAATGCTATAATTTGCATTTCTCCCGACGGTTCTATAAGCTCAGTTTAGTTCTTATTCTTTTTCCCCAAAGGAATCTGACCACCTAGAAAAACACCTTTTTCCTCATTTGTTGAATAAAACGAAATTAACGGAATGAAATCTTTCTTTTCTAAAATATTTATATAATCAAAAAGAGAGTAAAATAACCACCCCAACGATAAAACCGTATAAACTGCAACTCCTATAGCAGAAAAACGCAACGCTTCCGAAAGATTGTAAATTTCTCTACCATATTCTGTTTCTATAAAAGGAGCTGCAACATAATCAGGATTTGCTTCTAATTTAGATTTAGCATCACTTGTATAATATTCACTGGATAATGCAGCTTTATTGTAATAATCTGTTGCAATTATTGTTAACGGTATCATTGCCACCAATGAAAACGTAAAGTTCCAAAATGCAGAATAATAAAGCCCTTTCTTTAATTTAAACTCTTTTGACAAATCTTTAGTCATCAAATGAAATGAAAAATTTAAGCTTTCATCTTTTACTTCATCGATTCTAAAGAAATATCTATAATCTTGATGATAAGAATTTGTTTTAGTCGAAAGAATATATTCCCCTACCGGCAAAGAGTCCCAAAACGGCGTAACTCCTTTAAATTGTGAATTTATAAAAACTTTCGTTCCTGCAGGCTCAATATTAAAAAAAACAGTTTGCAAACATTGTCGCAATTCCGGTTTTACTAATATTTTTCTTTCTTCACTTGGAAAAACTTGAATAACTTCTTTATAAGGCGAACTACCTTTTACCAAAAAAGAAAAAAGATATTTTCCCGGAACAATATAATCCAATACAATTTTTTGTTTTCCTAAATACGAAGATTCCGTATAAATCTCACAATCACTCTTCTTAGTATCTAATTCTAAAACTCCATAATTTACATTAAAAATTTTAACTGCATTTTGTTTTATAAAATCAGATACATCTTTTGATATAGATTCTTTACGACAAATAAAAGCCCCTTTATAAAAAGTCTTATCAATAAGACTTGAATAAAATTCCAAAGAAACCAAATATCCTTGCTCTATTTTTTCTATTTCTCCGGTTACAAGAAAATCAATCGGAGACGAAGAATTCTCACAAATATTCTTATAAGGAATTACTTGACGTTCCATAATTTTCTGAACATTTAAAGAAAATACCGGCTTTTGATAATTCTCATACCATTTGCCACTTATCGCAGCGTAATCAGTAGAAGCTTTCATTTTTGAAAGAAGAATCTTTACTGCTTTCTTTTTTGAAAAGATATTACCTTTTTGATAGCGAATTTGATCTTCTAATACTTGTTCCACATTTATTGTAGATGAACTAGAAGAAGATGTTGTATTTTTTTTGAAAAAACTCCAAGCCTTTAAAAGTGCTTCTTCATCAGAAAGTTTTATAGCTTGAATAAGCTCAAATTCATTTTTAAGTGAATTAATTATTTCTTCTGAATCTAAAGGCTTTATATCGTTAACATTCCCATTTTTTTTAAACTTCATTACTCCTATATCTACAGTAAATAACTTATTTAAAAACTCAGAATCTTCTCTCTCTAGAAAAAAATTAGGCATTTTTTCTGGAAAAAGAAGAATACTGGAAAAAAATAACGATAAAAATAAGAAATATATTTTTTTTATAGACATTAAGCCATATTTAACGCTTTCTTAATTGCACCAACAATTCTTTCCGGTTTAAAAGGCTTTACAATAAAATCTTTTGCACCCAATTGAATAGATTGAATAATCAATTTTTGCTGTCCCAAAGCTGAACACATAATAACTTTAGCTTGAGGATCTATTTTAATAATCTCTTGAAGAGCCTGAATACCGTCCATTTTTGGCATTGTAATATCCATCAAAACAATATCCGGTTGTAATCTTTTATACTGTTCAATCGCCTCAACACCATTTGAAGCTTCACCTGCCACTTCGAAACCTGTTTTTTCGAGAGTATCCTTAATTATTAGTTTTATAAAAGCTAAATCATCAACAATAAGAACCCTAGATGCCATAATCCTATCCCATCCAATTTATTTAATTTATTCTAAACATAACTCAAACATTTTTCAAGCAAAAACATTTAAATTATTTTATTTCAAACAGAACATTTTAAGCTCCGCATCAATGAAACTGTCAATATCCCCATCCATTACAACTTGAATATTACCACTCTCTACTTTTGTTCTATGATCTTTTACCATTGTATACGGTTGAAATACATAGCTTCTAATTTGAGACCCCCATGCAATATCCTTTTTTTCCGGGTTATTTTTTTCCTTTTCAGCTTCCTGCTCTTTTTTATAAAAATCATAAAGTCTTGCTTTCAATATCTTCATTGCCGTACTCTTGTTTTTCAACTGAGAGCGTTCATTTTGACATTGAACAACAATACCGGTCGGCAGATGAGTAAGACGCACGGCTGAATCCGTTTTATTAACGTGCTGACCTCCTGCTCCCCCCGCTCTATAAGTATCGATTCGTAAATCCTCAGACTTTATATCAATATCAATTTCATCTTCTATATCCGGCGTAACATAAACCGATGCAAACGATGTATGTCGACGAGCATTGGCATCAAACGGTGAAATTCTTACAAGTCTATGAATTCCCGATTCATATTTTAAAAAACCGTAAGCATAATCACCTTCAATCAACGCCGTAACATTTTTTACACCGGCACCGTCTCCGTCTTGCCAATCTAAAATTTCAACTCTGAAACCGCGTCTTTCCGCCCAACGAGTAAACATTCGATACAACATATTTCCCCAATCACAAGCCTCCGTTCCGCCGGCACCGGGGTGAATATTTATAATAGCGTTACAACTATCATTTTCATCGGACAATAATTCCATAAATTCCAATTTATGTAATTTCTCGGTCAAATTATTTATATAATCTAATATTTCGGCTTCATATTCATTTGCATTAGCCTCAACTGCCATATCATACAAGGTATTCATGTCGTCTACTTCTCTGAAAAAATCATCCCACGGAACAATTCTGTTTTGCAGTTTAGTTATCTTTTTTAATGTCTTACCGGCTTCTTCCTGATCATCCCAAAAATTATCTTTTTTAGAAATTTCCGTTAAATACGCTAAATCTTCTCTCGCTTTATTTAACCCCGAAAATTTTCGATATTCATCTGTTTTTCCGGTAAGCTCAACTATTTCCATTTTGTAATCTGACAACATACTACGCCTATCACCATAACCTTGTAAGAAATTATCATAGTTATTGCACAATTAACGGAATATAGCAATTTTTTTTCCAAAAAAGCATATTAATTCTCAAAATCAATAATAAGAATATTCAAATTATATCAAAACTCATTGCTTAGCATTTTTTTTTAAATTTTTAGTTGTTCGATTCCGTAAATAAAAAAGAACCGCAACAACCTGCAAATTATGGTTTACGGTTCATGAATTATTGATAATCAAATTGACTATTAATAATTGTGTCTTTAATGACAGGGGGTTACGGTGAATCTGACAAATAATCAAAACGAACTTAGTCTTTTTTATAAAAAATACAGTAAAGATTTTGCTGATTTGGCGTTTTATTACAATATAAATGATTTTGATACTCTCTCAATAAAAGACAAAATTCTTGTACTTGCACACAGATTAAAAAAAGAAAAGCGTTTTAATTTTGCAAGTTTTTTATTCGATAAATTATTCACGACTTTTACGTCCATGAACGCATTAATAAATAAAATCGAATGCTTGATTTCAATGGGAAAATTTGAAAAAGCACTTCATTTTAACAATATGGCGTTTGAATTGTTTTTGGAAATTGATGATTCTGATAATATTGAAAACATAGAAAAAACTTTAGCTTATCAAAAAGCAAAAATTTATTTCTTGTCTTCTAATCTTATTCTTGCAGCAAATATTTGTGAAGACTACATAATAAAAGCCAAACAAAAACGCTTTTTTACTTTACTTTGTGCAACTCTTATAGCTTTGGGTGATTTCAGTAGTGCCGAAAAGCTTCTTGCTCGTTTTCTGAATCAAGCACACAATTTTCTTGCAGAGACACTTTTTTGTCTTCATACAATAAATAAAACACATGCATTCATGGCTTTTATCAAGTCTACAAAAAAATTAGAAATTAATAATGAACATTTTTTAACTAAAAACATTGAAATATTAACTGTGAAAAACGACGATTTTCAGGCAATAGATAAATTATTAAGACAAGAAATTATTATTAATAACACCAATAAATCAACTCTCTCCACTGAAATAATTCAGTGCAAAGAGTAAGATTTCTAAAACTTACAAAGGGAGTTTTTATTGTGAAAGATACAGCCAATTTAGATGAAGCATACCTTCTTTATGAAGAAAGATATAATTTAACAAAACTGGCAGAAGAATCCGGTTTAGATATGGATAAATTTCAAGCATTTTCATCAAAAGAGAAATTTTTTACTTTAGCCTATAAGCTGAAAGATACCGAACATTTTCACCTTGCCAGCTTCTTTTTTAATAAATTATTTGAAATTCTACAGTCGATGGAAGCACTTTTAAATAAAATTGATTGCTTAATAATATTAGGAGAATTCGAAGAAGCATTTCGCTTTAATTGTTTAGGATTCGAATTATTTTTGGAATTGGACGAGGAAACTCCGCTTATCGACGATATAGAAAAAACTTTATCATATCAAAAAGCTATTATTTTATTTTCTTCTGGGCGTTATGCGGAATGCTGTACTATTTGCGAAAATAACATTATAAAATTTGAACAAAAAACATTTTTTCCGCTTTTATGTGCATCATTAATTGCTAATAAAAACACTGAAAGTGCGATAAAATTATTTAGACGTTTTCAAAATAACAAACCGCATACTTTTCTTGCAGAAGTAGCAATCTTATTATTATCTATTAATCAAGCTACATTATGTATTGATTTCTTTTCTGCTATAAGCGGAAAAACTTTCCAAAAATCAACAGAATTAAATCTTGTTAACTTATACAAGACGTCCAAAAGTAAATTAACATTAGAAACTTTCTTGAAAGACGAAATTGATAATTTTAACACAATAAGTATATGTGTATTTTCAGATAACAAAAACAGTTTTAAATCCTTAGTAAAAAGCCAACCGTCCATACATGTATAAAAATAAAAAAATGAGTGTTCTTGAAAAGTTCATAAAACCTTCAAAGAAACACTCATTATCTCTATATATTAAAAAAAATTATTTATCGAAATTTGCTAATTCGTCATCAAATTTCTGAACAAATTCAACCAAACTTATATCAAGTGAATTACAAATATCCTTAATTTCAAAGATATCTAATTTTCTTTGACCAGATTCATATTTACTAATATAAGATTGGGCTTTTTTTATTTTTTCAGCCAATTCTACTTGTGTCAAATGATTATCAACACGAATACTTTTAATTAAATTGGTCAAAACCATATATCTTTTGTCTTTATACATATTTGCTTTCCTCTCTAAGTTAAAAAAATTGTATAAACTAATACAATTTCATTCGTATATCACAAATCAAGAAACGAAATCAATTTAAAACAACGAGCCATGTAATATTTTACATAAATAAAACAATAATAAACTAAAATAAAGGTATTTTTACCTGAAAAGCTTTTTGTTAAGTTCTCTAATTTTTGATTTTAATGTATACTAGGATGACTAAAAATATTTAATTTATAAATAAATAAATTAAGGAGCTTTTGCATGGTAAAGATATCCATGAAAACAAGGGTTCTGGCAGTAAGCCTACCGATTGCAATTTTGCCTATTATTATAATTACATCTATATTTTCAATGGCTCTTTTTAATAAATTGGATGAGCAAAGTAGAACATTTAATACTACAGTTTTAAACCAAGTTGCAAATAATATAGACTTCATCTATCGTCAATATTCAATGTCTTTTACTGATATTGTTCAAATGGACAATTTCAAAAAACTCACAAATCAATACAATCTTTCTTCCGCAATTGAAGAATCTAAGTTTATCGAAAGTCTGGGAGAAATGTCAGCCAATCCGTCTCCGAGCAGTATTACCAGAAATGTCACTTCAAAATTTCAGGGAGCTTTTTTCATCTCGGAATTAGATAAAATGTCTTTTTTAAAAGAAACAGACCATACACTGTATTCTTTTTCTATTACTAATAACAACATCAATGTAAAAAAACTTACAAGCAGTCGTTTATTTGATGAAGCGTTTAAAAGCGGAAATAATTTTATTTTCGGAAAACCTGAAGAGGGAATTATTACCGGATATGACACAGAAAATTTGCAAATGTTTCTACGTTTGTACAAACCGGAAGAAAACATGGAAAAGAAAGATATTAAAAAAATTCTTTTCTTAATAACTCCAAAAAACTTTCTGCCGGATTTATATAAAGATATCGACAATCTAAAATACGGAACACTTTATATTTTAGACCAATTCGACAATATTTTATCCTATAATCATCCGTCCTTCCGGGATGATTACGATTATAATGAAGAAAAAAAAGCGTATATTTTAAACGAAGGTGAAATTTCTTATCTAAAAGATGAAAAAATAGGTTTTAATGATTACAAACTTTTAAATACCGACTCAAAAATTCTTAATACATCACGTTCCAAAGAAATTTTAACACAGCTTAATAATGATAATTTCAATGATAATCTTACAACTTCCATTCGTTATAATGGAATAAGTTACCTTGTTTGTTCCGGTTATGCACCGTTTGCAAAAACAAAATTGATGTATTTTCATCCCAAAAAGCAAATTTACGGTCCGATTTATAATGTTTTACTTTGGATTGTCATAAGCAGTTTTATTATCGTAATATCAATTATTATCGCCAGTATATTTTTCAGCCAAATATTAACAAATCCGATTAATAAACTTGCAGAAACAACTAAAAGAATCAGTAAAGGTAACTATAAATTACAAATAGAAACCAAAGGTTTTTTTGGTGAATTTACCGAATTGGCTCAATCATTTAATAACATGGTAAATATGATTGATGATTACAACGAGAATTTGGAAGAACAGGTTCGTAACCGAACTGAAGAATTAAATAAGAAAAACATCGAGCTGGAAAAAGCCTACGAAGAAAATAAGAAAGAATTGGCAATGGCTCAAAAAATTCAAACTTCATTAATTCCGAATGTTTTTCCCGAAACTCGCAAATTATCATTTCACGGTTTGTATCTACCAATGGAAACTATCGGCGGCGACCTTTACGATGTCCACCAAATCAGTGAAAATAAATGGGGAGTTGTAATTCTCGATGTATGCGGACACGGAGTTCCTGCGGCATTAATTACTACCATGGCAAAAATATCATTTAATGCAAATTCAAAGAAATATTTCAAAGCCTCTGAAGTTATCGCCGCCGTAAATAACGAGCTCTGTGAAGCAATTCAAGATGTCGGAGACTACTTTACTGCATTTTACTGCATAATAGACACAAACACCCACACTATTGACTATGTTAATGCAGCTCACAATGATTTATATATACTCAGAGCTGATTCTACATTAGAAACTATGATTCAAACCGGTCCTGTTGTCGGAGTAATGCAAAACTTGGAATATCCGTCCGAAACAATCAAGTTCTCAACCGGTGACAGACTTATAATGTATACTGACGGAGTAATAGAAGCCAGAAACGAACATAGAGAATTATATGACAGCAGCAGATTAAAAGAAATGATTGTTGCAAATAAAAATCAGAACCTGCATGATTTTGTATCTATAATCTACGAGGATATTATAAAGTTCAAAAATAATACTCCTAATGATGATGATATTGCAATGTTAGCAATCGATATGAATAAATAAAAAAAGTTCTTGTTTTATTATGAAATCTTGATTATTCTAATAAACGAAAAGTTTTTTTATAATAGTTTTTTCCTTTTTTGTACCCATCGGTCTTTGTTAAAGGTCGGTGGGTATTTTTTTTACCATGATGAAATTACTTATCATAAAAAAAGACACACTTCACAAACGAAATGTGTCTTTTAAAATTATTGACTTAGTTTTTTTAGAATGAACCGTTAACTCGAGTTGAATACAAACCGAAAGCAGACCCCATATTGGCAAAGTTTAACGTTTCTTTTTCCAAATCGTATACTGCCACTCTATTTTTCTGCTTTAAGAATTTTTCGCTCCATATTGCAGAACCTGACATATTCAAAGAGAAATCAAGAACTTCCTCATCATCAATGTTTCCGTCATCAAGGATTATAATCTTTTTCGGTTCTACAGCTAAAATTCTTGTCGGACCGTAAAAACAAGAATACTCTTTCGCCTCTGTAGGAATATTACTTTCCGACCAACCGATTGCTTCTTTTCCTGCTTTAATCTCTCCGGTACTTAAATCTACAATAGTTAAAGCACCACGGCTATAACGAGTAACTTTCGGCGAAACAGAAACGTGCCTATTTACATTCTCCGTTGTTATGTACAAACATCCATTACCGGTTTTCATGTCGCTGACTCCGACACGAGTTTTACCAAAGAAAAGTTTACTGTTTAAATTGGCGTATCCAAAATCGCTTGTATCCGGCAAATCACAATAAGAAAGTAATTCTCCAGAATAAACAGCTGAATTTTCGTTTAATGTATAAGTATTTATATAACTATTATAATCTTCTACAGAAATCCCTTCATAACCATCTACACTATAAGCAATTTCTGCGACATACAACTTAGTTCCGTCTTCACTCAATGCCATTGCTTGCGGAACTCCAGATTTCCAAGTCACACTGATTTCTGTCGGTGAAATTCTATCACTTTTACTTGTTAAATCATAAACACAAAGCTTGTAAGTTTCTCCGGTCATATCCTTACCGTCCGCACCGGTCAATAAATACAACTTAGTTCCGTCACCGTTTACAGCCAATCTGGCAAAAGAAGCTACAAAATTATTGTTAAAACAAAAATCGCCTACATTCATAAAATAAGCAACTTTTGTATTTACAGCAGAATAGTCAGAAGATACCCCCCCTAAATAACTTAAGTCTGTAAGATAATCCGGTAATTCAAATATTTTTTCCATACTAATATTACTTTCTTTTCCGTTCAAACTGTCGGTAATATCTTCTTCACGCAACATTTTTATATAAAAGTGCCCATAACGTGTTAAGTCTGTGGTACTCGTAACATTTCCGCAAGCTATCGTAGCATAAACATTACGGTTATTATCATGAACTACGGAAAAAGCATTTTCATACCCTTTTAAATCCGGATATACGTAATCGTCAGTATCCGGATTAAGTAAAAGAGTTTCCAATTCTACTTCTTCCTGATCATCAATATCGATTGTATCTTCGTGATTACTTAAAGATTCATACAATTTAGAATAATGCGTCAAATGAAATTGTTTTACGGCAGTAATCCAATTATTATTTTTAAACATTAAGCATTCTGTCGGCATAATATGCGGTAAAAAAATTGCTTTTTCCTTTGCCGCACAAGACAACTTAAGAATCTTTGTATCATCTTTCAATAAATCGCTGATAACACTTCTTGTTAAGATTGTTATCTCATATTTTTTTTCGCTATCCACATCACGCCATGAATAACCATAGAAATCATCCCCCCAAAGTTTTAATCCCGCCTGATTTAAAAAAGTTTCATTAAGCATTACAGTAGGAGATAAAAATATTTTAAATTTCGGTTCATATTTTCCATCGTTATCTTTACCAAAATAAATCGTAATAACGCCTTCCGGAATTGTAACATTCGAAGATAAATCAAGAGCCAAGCTTTCCACAGAAAACTTTTCATCGTTACCACTGCGTGAATTACCGTTGAATATCATATTTTTTACCACGCCGTTTCCTTTAGAATCCAATATTCCGCTACCTTCAGAAACATCTAAAGTACCAATCGTAGTTTTTCCGTTTGCAGCAATTTCTACACGAGTATATTCAGTTCTGCCGTCATCCAACTTCCCGAAACTGGCATTTTCGATATCATTGGCCCCCTCTAAATGAATAGAGTTATAACCACCGCCGTTTATCAACAAATTACTTAATTTTGAATCTGTTATTGTAAGTGAACCTTTTCCGAGCAAAGACGTTGCTTCGACCGTAGAAAGCGTCACTTTATTCAAAGTTACTTTATCTACATCTATTGATAATTTAGATTTATTTAAAAGTGAAGAACCAGCTGATGATGAAATCACCAAACTCTTTTTTATTACCGCATCTCCTCCGGTAAAAGAATATTGACTGAAACCATCTCCCAGCTCAATTTCTTCCGAATCATAAGAAACCGCAGTATCGGTAATAGTCAACTTTTTTGCCGAACGGCTTTCTGCATTGTTTACAACATCCTGAAATGAAATCTCATTTTGAACTATTTCAACCTTATCTGTTGTAACATCTTCCTTATAATCTTCCCCGGCTATAAGATTTGACACAACACAGTAATAGGTTGCATATTCAGTAACGACATAAGAATCCTTTGTAGCACCCGAAATTTCTTTATCATCTTTGTACCATCGGAAAGACAAATCTCCGGTCTTATCAGAAATATCTGTCAAAACTTTTAATGCGGCACCGCTTTTTGCAAAAGCTTTATTATCTTTTATTTCTTCGCCGCCGTAAGTAAGAGAAAACTGATTTTTTTGAATATCTATGATTACCTTATTACTGCTCTCATTTTCTGTATTTTTCAAATCTTCCGTCGGAGCCGAACAAGCAAGAAAAGACAAATACATAAAACACGTCATTACAATCAAAAAATATCTCATTCCACCTTCCTTAAATTTTCCAATCTGAAATTATATAAGTTGAATATGTTTTTATACATAAAAATTATATTAATGTATACCTTTTAAGTACTACTAAAACTGAGTTTTTTTGTAAAAACTTCCATTTCAAAATCAGATATGATAATTTACAAAACTAGGAGTTAGATATGGTTATGAATGAAATTAAAGCATTAAAAAAAGAATTGGGCAATAAAGTTGTAATTCCGGTACATCACTATCAAGCAAAAGATGTCGTAGATGTCGCTGATTTTGTCGGAGATTCTTATATGTTAGCAGTAGATTGTTGTAAAACAAATGCTGAATTCATTGTTTTCTGCGGTGTTTTATTTATGGCACAATGTGCTGACATTTTAAGCACTTCCGGACAAAAAGTAGTCATTCCTGCTCCGACAGCAGACTGTCCTATGGCAAACATGGCAGATTTGGACACTGTAGAAAAAATATTTGCGTCTTTACCGGACAAAGATAATATCGCTCCGATTGTCTATATGAATTCATACGCAGATTTAAAAAGTTTCTGCGGAAAACACGGCGGAAGTGTGTGTACTTCATCAAATGCCGAAAAAATTATGAAATACTATTTAAATCAAGGCAAAAAAGTTCTGTTCTTTCCGGACAGAAATTTGGGAATCAATACAGCGATGAAGCTGGGACTGACAGAAAAAGATACTATAAATTGCAAAAATATATCTGAATATAACAACGAAAAAGTAATTCTTTGGGACGGCTTCTGTCCGATTCACCTAAATTTTACTGTTTCAGACGTTACAGAAATGCGAAAAAAATATCCGGAAGCAAAAGTTATTGTCCATCCGGAAAGTACAAAAGATGTAGTTGATAACTCTGACGACAGCGGTTCTACAGAATACATTTTGAAAAAAATAGCCGCATCACCGGACGGAAGCAGCTGGATTGTGGGAACTGAAAGTACATTTGTAAAACGTTTGGCTGTCGAATTCCCGACAAAAAATATTTATATGCTAAAAGACTCCGTATGTACAAACATGGCAAAAACAACACCGGAACTTTTGCTTAAATCATTACAAAACGTAAAGCAACATATCGAAAATGGAGTTGCTTTGGAAAACCTTGTAAATGTTGAATCGCAATATAAAGAATTTGCAGCTCAATCTTTGAAAAAAATGATTGAAATCGTAAGCAAATAGGATTATCTAAAGTGAAAATCTCTGCAAAAGTTCGTTACGGTTTTCGTTTCATGATAAATCTTGCATTAAATTATCCGGATCAACTCGTACAAATAAAAGAAGTCGCCGACAAGGAACAGATTTCGCCGAAATATCTAGAACAAATTGCGACTTCTTTAAAAAAAGCCGGTCTGGTTAAAGTTTCTCGCGGTGCAAAAGGCGGTTATTTATTACTCCATGCACCGCAAGATATTACTTTATTAAATATTTACCATGCACTTGACGGAACTGTATGTTTGAATGATTGCAACGACAATCTTTGCCCAAACGGTGACGAGTGTATTATGAATTCATTGTGGAAAGGATTATCTAACAATATCGAAGACTATTTCGCACAACGAACTCTTGCCAGTCTTATTTGTCAAAAATAACATTTTTGCAGTTGTAAATTAGCGTAGATACATTGCATTTCCTGTAATTTTTTGTAAAATGCCCTGTTTTTCAAATACATACAAAAAAACATTCGTAATAAAATATTTTCCGTAATTTAAAAGGAGATAAAATGAAACTTTCCGGATATTTATTAAAAACAACAAAAGAAACACCAAAAGACGCAGATTTAAAAAGTCACAAATTATTATTACGCGGCGGCTATGTAAAACAAGTCGGAGCCGGTATATTTACTTACTTACCTATCGCTTGGCGAGCTTTAAAGAAAATAGAAAATATAATTCGTGAAGAAATGGACGCTACCGGCTGTCAAGAAATCAATATGCCTGTAGCAGTACCGGCTTCACTTTGGGCAGAGTCCGGTCGCTACGAAAGGGTCGGAGAAGAATTACTTCGCTTTGATGACAGAAGCGGCAGAAAAATGGTTTTGAGCATGACACACGAAGAAATCGTTACCGATTTAATTCGTTATGCCGTGACATCTTACAAGCAATTACCGATGAAAGTTTACCAATTACAAACTAAATTCCGTGATGAACCGAGAGTTCGAGGCGGTTTAATCCGAGTACGTGAATTCGTAATGAAAGACGCTTACTCTTACCATGAATCTTACGAAGATTTAGAAAAATATTATCAAGAAATGTACGATGCATATCATAAAATTTTCAAACGTTGCGGAATCAACGCCCTTGCAGTTTCTTCCGATACCGGAATGATGGGAGGTTCCGGAGCTGATGAATTTATGGCTGTAACAGAAGCCGGTGAAGATACACTCGTAATTTGTTCATCATGCGACTACCGTGCAAACAAAGAAGTTGCAAAAGCAAAACGTGATTATTTGAAAGAAGAAATGTTGTCGATGGAAGATGTCGCTACACCGAACCAAAAAACTATCGATGAAGTTGCAACATTCTTGGGAACTACAGCCGACCACACTTTAAAAGCCGTTGTTTATTCTACCGGAGAAGAATTGGCATTCTGTGCAATTCGCGGAGATTTGGAAATAAACGAAACAAAACTACGCAATTACTTGAAAGCAAAAACAATTTTCCTTGCAACTGACGAAGAACTTGAAGCTGCCGGTATAGTAAAAGGTTTTGCCTCACCTGTAGGACAGACTTTCAACGGTAAAAAAGTTCGAATCATAGCAGATGAGTCTGCAGCCAACTCTAGCAATCTGATTGCCGGCGGAAACAAAATTGATGTACACACAAAAAACACAAATTTTGGAAGAGACTGGAATACTGACGAAGTTTTGGATATTTCCAGTGTAAACGAAGGTGAAGCTTGTCCATGTTGCGGTAAACCTTTGACAGTAAAACGTGGTATCGAAATCGGAAATATTTTTAAACTCGGTACAAAATACACACAATCTATGAAATGTATGTACCTAAATAAAGAAGGAAAAGAAGTTCCGATGATTATGGGATGTTACGGAATCGGTGTCGGTCGTCTTCTTGCAAGTGTTTTGGAAGTTCGTGCCGATGAAGACAAAATCTTATGGCCTATTTCTATCGCTCCGTTTGAAGTAGAGTTGATAGGATTGCACAAAGACAACCAAAACAACGTAAAAGAAATCTGTGAAGACATTTATGCAAAATTGAAAGCTGCCGGAATAGAAGTTCTTTATGATGACAGAAACGCATCTCCGGGATTTAAATTTAAAGACGCAGACCTTATCGGTTCTCCTATAAAAATTGCATTAGGCGAAAAATCATTGCAAAACGGCGGTGCAGAAGTGACTATTGGCAACAATGAGAAAACAATCGTTGCCTTGGACGCTTTAATCGACACTGTAGTAAAAGCCAAAGCCGAACTTTACGCTGAGTTAAACAAATAATTAAACTACACAAAAAAGCATACCTAAAAGCGAGAAACTTACGGTATGCTTTTTTATTCGCAACGTGAACACATCGTTCCAGCTTAATGAAACACATCGTTCCAGCTTAATGAAACACATCGTTCCGGCTAGCTAAAACACATCGTTCGAGCTTAATGGAATAACATCGTTCCGGCTGTGGCGAATGTACGTAATACATGAGCGAAGTTTTTCCCAACAATGAGAAAACAATCGTTGCACCGGACACATTAATCGACACTGTAATAAAAGCTAAAGCTGAACTTTACGCCGAGCTAAATAAATAATTAACTGCAACAAAAAAAGCATACCTAAAAGCGAAAAACTTTACGGTATGCTTTTTTATATCTAAAAATAAATCACAGATTTAATAATCTGATTTACCCCAATCATAAGAAGAGTTTGCTAGTAGGTTTCTTGCATTTTCCTTGGCATCAGTACTAACTGTGATAGTTCCCACAACTGTAATTTCAGTATCCATCAAATCCCACATAACACCAGTCTCCATAAAGTAAACTTCTTCTAACGAAGTACAATCACTAAAAGCATTTGCTCCGATTATATTTACACCGGCAGGAATTGTAATGCTTACCAAGTTATCGCAATCTTCAAAAGCATATTCCGGAATCTCACTCAATCCCGTCACTCCGCTTAAATCTAGATTTATACGAGCATCAGAAGAACCTTTCCCCAAACCTTCAGATATATCATTTATATAGTTATTGCCATCTACACCAGTTATTCTTATTGTCTTTTCGTTTACATCACCAGCAACTTCATTTATGTACTCTCTAATAGTCTGTTTAAGGTTATTAGTTTCATCATCAAGATTAATAACTAATCCTTCTGAGATTTCAACCTTTAGGTCTTTTGTAAGTGTAATTATACAAGTAACATCGCTCTCTGTCGATGTATTAACCAATTTATATGTCGGATTACCACTACTACCTTTGTCAATCACATATTTAACTACATTCGAATTATCGATAAGTTCCCCGGAAGTCTTTTGGTACAAGAATCGAGTAACATCATCCCAGTTGAAAGATTTACCCTCTTCAACTTTATTTCCTAAAAGTACATCAAAAACAGTGTGATTATTAGCAGGAATAGTTACGTCTACGTAAAAAGGCACTGAGCTCGATTTACTCCAAATATCTGAGTTGTTTTCTGTTTTCTTTATTGCAAAAGTTTTGCCAGAATTTGCCAAATCAGTGACATTAGTAATTGAAAAGTTCGTAATAGTTATCGTATTTCCGACCTGTTCTGTGATTCCATTGTTCGCATCTTTGCTAATAATCCCCTCTACCGCACACTCTTCCACGCCGGAAGTCTCTTCTGAATATGAAGGGAAACATACCTCGCAATCTTTTCCGGAAGTTCCTATAACGGACGCCTTATTCCAACAATTTACATAACCGCTTGAAGAAGCCACCGAAGCCACCACGGCAGAATTCAAGATCTCATTGTCTGTTTTAAGATTAAAAATCGCCCTGTTTAATTTATTTCCTGAAACAGGAGCATAATCTCTCAATTGTAAAGACACACCGGTAGAATTAAGTGTAAGCTTATATCCGAGTATTTTAGTTTCAGTCTCAGCATCTTTTGCTTTCTCAACTTCGATAATATTTTTCGTTGCAAAATCTGAATTCAAATAAGTATTAATACCGGCTTTTTCAATAAAGAAACTTAATGTCGGCAAGTTGTCATTTTCCTCTGTTTTTGTAATAACCAGATTTGATATAGAAAGCGTTCCAACCAATCCGGAACCGATTGTTATACAATTTTGTTCTTTATTCGAAAGGTCTGTTTCCAAATAGCCGGTTTCAAAAGTACAAGTTGTCCATTCTGTTCCGACTGTAAAAAACATATCCGCTCTTGCCGCTGCAATCGCAACAACGCTCGCTTTGTCTGCTTTTAAATCTACCGAAACCGTATAATTTTTTTTATACGTAAAAGTCACATCCTTTGACCTTACATAATAATCCCAAACTGATTCGGTAGAATCCGGAGCTTTTACCGTTACAACACCATAACCTTTGTCCGTATTATATGAAACACCGTTTGCATTAGCATTGTTTTGATTTGAATAGCCAGCCTCAAACGTCTGCTCTAAAGTTCGTGCAATCCATTTTGCGTAAAGCGTAATATTTCCGGTTGAACCATTAGGGATCTTGGTCACTTTGTTTTCTTCTGTACAATCTTTATCTTTGTACCAGCCGCCGAATATATAGTCTTCTCTGGTTGCATCGGCTAATGTTATAGGCAATGTTTCTTCATTATAACTTGGCGGATTACTGTCGGCATTTGTTCCTTCGTTAAGCTCGTACGTGATAATATAATCTCCCTCTTTTGCCCACTTAGCCGTATATGTCGTACTTTCGGCAGGGAAAGTCTCCGGTAACTGCGGATTCCAACCGGCAAAATTATATCCATTTCTAGTCGGAGTCTCTACTGTCGGTACCGTTACTCCATATTTTCCATTTATTTTTTTATCTGTAGTTGTTGTTCCGTCGTCAAATTTCAACGTCAATGTAACTCTGTTTCTCTTGTATTTAATATATACTGTAGCATTTCCGTCTGCCGTTATTTCAACTTGCTCTATAGGCTCAACAGTATAACCTTCATAAGTTTTTGCCTCTGCATTTGTAAGTTCGCCAACTTTTCCGGTTTTTGTTTCTGTATCTGCAGTTACAATAATTTCGTAATTCTCATTTTCTGCATTTTCCTGACAATGTTTTACCGTATACTTTGCAATTTTCTCGGAATCAAGCATTTCAAAAATACATTCTTTTCCGTCTTTGCTTATACGAACTTTTATAATACCGTCTTCTTCCGAAATCACTTCTATTTTATAATCGGTTTCCAATTTCATAAAAGCTTCTTTGTTTTCTTCTTCGCCGACACCCGTATAAACTTTTGACGTAACATTTTCATATACACCGCAAACTTTCAATCCGGTAAAATCTATTTCACCGTTGTCGCTGAAAATATTTGTAGGCATACTTAATATTAACAAACGTTCCAATTGCGGTTTTTCCGTCATATCCACAACAGTCAATACACCGTCTGAAGTAAACGCCTTTTCCATTTCATCCGACATAACCGCATTACACAAGATTTTACATTCCGTATTTATAGATACATTTTCTAATACAGTCTCTGTATCCAATACCGCAAGTTGAGAATTAAAACCGTCCATTACAACATTTGTAATATTTGCTTTTTCTAAAGTCACCGCAGTATTTAATTCTTTAATTACTAATTCTTCAATTTTTCCGGAAATTGCCGCATCATCTAAAATTGCTACAGTTTCGGCAGAAGAACCGTCCGATATTTTTAATTTCGCTTTACTGAAATTCATAGTAACGCAATTAACGGTTGATATTCCGTTCATCGTCACGCTGCTTTCTTTCATAAAAGAATATGATTTAGAACTTCTTGAAGTGCTGTTGTCTGAATAGTTTTTCCCGATAAACAGTAACTCATTAATACTACTGTCAGTTATAGTTAAAGAAGAAGCTGACAATGTTGTTACGGAAACACCTTTTACTTTATCAAGTTTGACATTTTCGGAATCTATAACTAATTTTGCATTACTCAAGCTTCCGTTTTTAATAACAAGTTGCTTACTTATTACGGCATTGTAGTCTGTAATGCTTTCATATTCCGCTAAATCAATTTCTTCACCGGCAGCTGCATTATTTACCACATCCTGTAAAGTCGTAGAATGTTTATTTTTTTCGACTTTTTTTTCAGGCTTATCACCATTCATACATTCCTGTGTACAACCGAAAAATATAAACATCAGAAATAAACTTACATACCCAAAAATATTTCCGGTTCGAACAAAAGCCCTTCTCATTCTCTCCACCTCCCAAGTAGCAAGAAAATTTATCAAATATTTTTAACTATATAATGTTCCTCTATTTCATTCAAGCCAAAATAAACAGAACAAGGGGTCTTACAAGAAAATTTACTAAATGTTTTTAAATATTACGTATTACAAACTTCAGACGAGAAAAACTAATTAATTTTCCGAAACAAGTTTATCATAAGTAGTCTTTACTCTTTCCCAACAAGCTTCACTGAACGAATTGCTGTCCGGATAATCGCCAGGTAAAATCGGTTGCGTATATTCTAAAGTAACTTTTTTGAATCCTCTGATAAAAATCTTACCTTTAGGAAGTACGTTTATTGTTCCGTTAATTGCAGCCGGAACTACAGGAACATTCATTTTATAAGCAAGTTTTATCAATGCCAAATTAGGAGCTTGTAATTCTCCGTTGATACTTCGTGTTCCTTCCGGAAAAAAACAAAGCGATTGTGCTCTTTTTTCATCACTGAAAAGTTCTCGAACTTCTTTTATTATTCCGAGTCTGTCTTTGGTATTATTTCGCTGTAAATAAATCGGTCCGTTATAAACAATCATCATTCCTAAAAACGGAATCTTTTTTACTTCCTCTTTTGAAATCGGAACAGCTCCGGTACTGTTTATAAACGTTGTAATGTCGAGCCATGATTGATGATTACAGATATAAATTGTTTTACGTTTCTTATCAACAAACTCCTGTCCCCTGATTTTGAGATTAATATGACACAAGACTCTGTTTATAATAAACGACCACGGTCCAAAAATTAATTTTGATGCAATAGGAAATCGTGATGTTTTTTTAATAAACAACAACCAGAAAAAAAGCGGAACAGAACATACTGTCATGATAACCAAAGCCAAATAAGTTATAATATTTAAGAAAAAATTAACAAAAAGCATTTCTGAACCCCTCATTACTCTGTTTTATATACCCAGCATTATAAAAAAATGTTGCTCTTAAAACATTAAGAACAACATTTTTTTTACTTTAACAAAATTATTCTGCTTTTAAAAGCTCTACTTCAAATACTAATGTAGCTTTCGGCGGAATCGGACCGTAACCACGCTCTCCGTAAGCTAAATAATAAGGAAGAATAATTACTCTTTTTTCACCTTCTTTCATATCAAGAAGTGCTTCATCCCATCCCGGAATAACTCTTCCTACTCCGATATTAACGTTAAACGGTTCACCTCTGTCATAAGAACTGTCAAATTTACTTCCGTCTAAGAAATATCCGGCATAATGAGCTGTAATGATTTTACCTTTTGTAGGTTGTTTTCCAGAACCGTCTTTAAGAACACAATACTCCATTCCTGATGAAGTTTTCTTCATTTCAAGACCGTCACAACCCAAAGTTTTCAACAATTCAACTTTTTTAGCTTCGTTTTCGATTTCTCTTTTTTTCAAGATTTCATTTTGTTTACCGAACGCTGCAAGTTCGTCAAAAGCTTTAGCTTCATCACTGTTTCTTACTATTTCAATGTTTTTGATAAAAACTTCTTTAAACGGACGGTCGTTTTGGTCAACTTTAACTTTTCCGATTTCACGAACAACTTCCATTCCGTCAACAACTTTTCCGAATACAGCATGACGACCGTCTAAATGTGGCGTAGGAACCAAAGTTATAAAAAATTGGCTTCCGTTTGTATCCGGACCGGCATTAGCCATAGAAAGAATACCTTCGCTTGAATGTTTCAATGAAGAATCAAACTCATCGATAAAAGAATATCCCGGGCCACCGTAACCTGTTCCCAAAATATCACCGCCCTGAATCATGAAACCGTCAATAATTCTATGAAAAATTAAACCGTCATAATATCTTTTCTTTACTTTATCGCCGGTTTTAGGATCGGTAAATTCCATTTTACCTTCTACAAGGCTTACAAAATTTCCTACGGTTACAGGAACTTTGTCATAAAATAATTGGCAAGTAAAACTTCCCATATTTGTATTAAATACTGCAAACATTCCATTCTCCTTTATGTTTGGTGCTTTTTTACATGATGCAATACTAAGTATTGCCAAAAAAAACAAGATTATTTTGGCATTTTTTTTCATATTCCCTCCATCGTTTTTGATGATAACAAATAATCATATTTCTTTGTCTGAAATTTTCGTGCGATTATATCGATAGATAATATCCTTGTCAATTACGACTTTTATTTTCTTACTTTTCTATAATGAAACTAATTGAGATTTGTCATCTCTTGTGTTACAAAACTCTTTAAATCACATAAGGATATTGAGTTATGAAAATAATTAACCGTAATAATTTTTTTATATTTTTTATCACTGTTCTTTTATTTGCCGAAAGCAGCCTTGTATTTGCCGCAAAGCTTGATTTCAAAAAAAATCGTGCAGCTAAAGTCGGAAATAAAGTTTTCCTAAAAAGCGAAGTCGAAGAAGCTATGCGACAATCTAAAGTTTCATACGAACAAGCCTTAGAAAATCTCATTAATTTTGAAATCTTATATCAAGCCGCAAAAATCAGACTGCCGGTTCCGGACGAAAAAGTCATACTGGATGCAATAAAGGAAGAAAAACAATATTACGCACTTCATTTTCGTCGTGATACCGAATCAATTTCCGACCAAGAATTTCTTAATTCCATAGGATTTCAAAATCGTTCGATGAGAGAATACCGTGATTACACAATAAAAAGAATTATGGTTGAAAATTATATGAACGCATTATATTCCGAAGTCGAACTGAAAAACAACACAATCAGCCAAGAGGAAATTGACAACTTTATAAAAGACAATCCCAGATTATTCAAAAAATCAGAAACATACGATTTGATGTTAATTTATTTCTCCTTTTTTTCTAAGGAAGGAAGACAACTTACCAAAAATGAAATTGCCGAAAAATGCAAAACCGCAGAGGAATGTTTAGGCCGTTTAAAAGGCGGTGCAGATTTCAGTGCGATGGCAAAAAATTATTCCGAAGACCTGTATTCCTTGAGACAATCGCCTATAGGATACTACGGAAAAGTAGAACGTGAAGATGAATATACAAAAAAACGTTTTTCTCAAGACATTTTGACTACTCTTTCTCAAGCCGATTACGGGCTTGTACCAAAACTTTTTGCTACACAAGACGGCGTTTTTATTTTCTATTTAATCGAAAGAATTCCTGAAAAAGAAATTACCGGCGAAGATGCTTATGCTATCGCAATGGATGAAGTAAAAAAGAAAAATATTAAAAATGCAAAAAAAGAAGTTGAAAAGAAAACACTGGAAGAATACAAAAGTTATTTTGATGTCGTTATTTTTTGATATGCTGATAAGAAAATTACAAAGTCAAAGTGAGGTTTTATAATATGAAAATAATTGCAATATTAGCGGAAGGATTTGAAGAAACAGAATTTATTGCCGTTACGGATTTACTTCGACGTGCAAAACTTGATGTTTGCATTGTTTCATCGACAGAGCAACTGACTGTTACCGGAGCACATGATTTTAAAATTATTGCAGATAAATTGTGGAATGACACAGATTTAAAAAATGCAGATTGTATTTTTCTTCCGGGCGGAATGCCGGGCGTCACAAATTTACAAGCAAATAAAAATGTTGTTAATGCAGTACAAGATTTTGCTAAAAACGATAAATATGTCTGTGCTATTTGTGCCGCTCCGTTAGTTTTAGCCGATGCCGGTGTTTTAGAAAATAAAAAATTCACTTGCTACCCGTCTACCGCCTCTAAAATTAAAACCGGTATATACTCAGAAGATTCTGTTGTTATCGACGGTAAGATTATCACAAGTCGCGGCGTAGGAACAGCTTTAGATTTAGGGTTATCAATGGTTTCTGTTTTTTGCGGAAAAGATAACGCTGAAACTTTGAGAAAGGCAGTCGTATATGGCATATAAAAGAGAAAGTTCTAATATTACCATTGAACAAACAAAATTTAAAGAACCGTCTATGTACCATGTAATCATGCATAATGATGATTACACTACGATGGACTTTGTTGTTTCCGTGTTGGTTGAGATATTCCATAAATCTCATGATGAAGCAGTCTTTTTAATGGCTGCAGTTCACAATAAAGGACAAGCAAATGTTGGAACTTACACGCTTGACATTGCAGAAACTAAAGTAGCACTAGTCACAACTGCGGCACGAGAACAACATTTCCCGTTATTATGTACAATTGAAGAGGAGTAAGCAGAATAAAATATGATATTCAGTGAAAAAGTCCAAAATATTTTAGATTATGCCAAAGATATAACTATACAAAATAAGCATGAATACATAACTCCGGAACACATTCTTTCAGCAATCTTATCAGACCCGAAAGCTCAAAGATGGCTTTCGGCTGCCGGTGCGGATTTAACTTCATTAAGAAAAGATTTAGAAAACTTTTTCTGTACAAAGATGGAGAAAATAAGGGAAATAGATAATCCGCCTTTCAGTATGCTTTCGTTAAATCTTTTGACACTTGCAGAAACAAGCTGTCAATGTGCGGATAAAGAAGAAATTCAATTAGACCATCTTCTGGTTTCATTTTTTTATCTACAAGACAATTCATCTTTTGCATTGTATTTTCTTAAAAAATCCGGACTTGATGAATTTTCTTTTATTCAACAAGTTGCTCATAATCAGATGTACGTTAAATCCGATGAAGATTTAGATGCTGATATGCGTTTTGACGATGACGGAATGTTTCCCGATGAAACCATTATGCTTGAAGAACTCTGTCAAGAATTAAAACCGTCGGAAGACCCCGTAATCGGACGAGAAAAAGAATTAGAACGAATATTTCATATTTTATGTCGCAGAATAAAAAACAACCTGCTACTTATCGGTGATGCCGGTGTCGGAAAAACAGCTCTGGGAAATGCAGTTGCCGCACGCCTGTTTTCCGGAGAAGTTCCGGATTGTTTAAAAGATTTCCGTTTATACTCCTTGAACATAGGTGGCTTAATAGCCGGCACAAAATTTCGCGGAGAATTTGAAGAACGCATAAAACTTGTTATCGATTTTCTTGATAAAAAAGGCAAATGTATTTTGTTTATCGACGAAATTCACTCAATAATGGAATTAGGCGGCGGACGAGACGGTGCGTTAAGTGCTTCTGAAATGTTAAAACCGGTACTTACAAATGGACAAATTCGTTGTATCGGAACAACAACCTACGAAGATTTCAAAAATTATATAGAACGAGATAAAGGTTTTCTTCGTCGCTTCCAAAAAGTTGATATTTCCGAGCCGACTCCGGCAGAATGTCTTAATATTTTAAAACAAGTAAAAGCCAACTTTGAAAAATATCACAACGTCCGTTATACCGATTCTGCACTAAAAAAAGCCGTTGATTTATCTGTAAAATATATGAACGAACGAAGATTGCCGGACAAAGCTATCGATATAATTGATGAAGCCGGAGCTCTATGTCAATTGAAATGCGGTTCTTTTTATAAAAAAGGAAATATAAAAAATAGCAAACAATCTAAAAACAATAAAATAGATACTGAAGCTATAGAAAAAATCGTTTCTAAAATTACAGGGATTTCACTTGATAATGTCGTACTGAGTCAAAATGACAAATTAATACACCTTGCATCTCATTTGAAAAGTTCTATTTTCGGACAAGATGAAGCCGCTGATATATTGGCCACAGCCGTAAAACGTGCAAAAGCCGGTTTTCACAATGAAGAAAAACCTATCGCTTC
Source organism: Spirochaetota bacterium (assembly GCA_045133795.1). GTDB lineage: Bacteria > Spirochaetota > GWE2-31-10 > GWE2-31-10 > GWE2-31-10 > RGIG8597. The sequence continues at coordinate 56,154 of JBGUUT010000126.1, read as the reverse complement.
GCTTTTGTTTGTAGGACCGACCGGTGTCGGAAAAACTGAATTGACAAAACAACTTGCAAAATATTTGGAAATTCCGTTGCTTCGATTTGATATGAGTGAATATCAAGAAAAATATACTGTTTCAAAATTACTGGGAGCTTCCGCCGGATATGTCGGTTATGAAAACGGAGGATTATTGACTGAAGCCGTTCGCAGACATCCGGAATCCGTCGTTTTACTTGATGAAATAGAAAAAGCACATGCTGACATTTTCAGTACATTATTACAAATAATGGATTACGCCACTTTAACTGACAATCAAGGACGAAAAGCAGATTTCAGAAATGTTATTTTTATTATGACTTCAAACGCCGGAGCTCACGACGCAAATTCCGTTATCGGATTGGGAAGCACAAAAACTCATTCCAGAACAGCCTCAATGATGACTGCCGTAAAAAATACTTTTACGCCGGAATTCAGAAATAGACTTGATGCCGTAGTCCCTTTCAATCATTTAGGAAAAGAACAAATCTATAAAATTATAGAACAACAAATTGATGAACTTAAAAAGTTCCTAAATAAAAAAGGAATTGAATTGGAAATAACTTCCGCCTGCCGTGATGTTATTGCTCAAAAAGGTTTCTCTGAAGAATTCGGTGCCAGAGAAATTGCCAGAATTATTGAACAAGAAATAAAAGATAAATTAATTGATATCGTACTTTTCAGAAAAGAACAAAATGTCACAAATATATTTTGCGATGTTACGGATAATTCTGAAATTCAAGTCAAGACTTTGTCAACACAACAGGAGTAATATGTCATATTTTTTGTTTAACGGACGATATTTTATTACCGAAAATGGAAATTACAACTTTCCGGAACCTTTAGAAGCACTTGATGATATTGTTGCTATCGGAGGAAAAATTACGCCGGAACGACTTCTGGTTGCTTACCAAAACGGAATTTTCCCTTGGTATGACGAATCAATGCCGATTTTGTGGCAATCACCGGTAGAAAGATTTGTTTTACCGTTGGAAAAGTTGCACATCGGGAAAAGTATGCGAAAATGGATGAAACGCAGTCCGTATAGAATTACGGCTGATACATGTTTTAAAGGAGTGATAAAAAGCTGCAGAATAATAAAACGAGAAGGACAATACGGCACATGGATTACACCGGCTGTTATAGACGGATATTGTAAACTCTTTGAAATGGGATATGCTCACTCGGTAGAGTGCTGGCTGGAAGAAAAATTAGTCGGAGGCTTGTACGGTGTGTCACTGGGAAATTACTTCTTCGGAGAATCAATGTTTTCTCGTGCCGACAACGCTTCCAAAACGGCGTTTATAACGCTTACGGAAAAAATGCCGGCATTAGGTCTGGATATCGTCGACTGTCAAGCCTATACAGAAAACATGGCACGCTACGGAGCCGAAAATATCAAACGCGATGATTTCATAAATAAATTACGTAAAGATTTAACTACACACGAAACTAATAAAGGGAAATGGACCGACTATTTCTAAATCTCGTCAACTTCTTCATCTTTACCTAACAAACCTTCAAGTTCTTCCGGTGTCAACTCATAAGTTTTAGTTTCAAGATTATCCTCTTCAGAATCTTCTTCTTGTACAATCTCATCCGCAATCTTAGGAACAAACAGTAAAATAAAAATTATGTTAAAAAATAAAATAATAAAAATCGTCACTAATATCGGAATAAAAATATATCTCATACAAACCGGAACCGAAAACGGTTTTATCCATGCAATATACTCTTCTTTATCCTTCTGCATTTTATATATATTAAAAGAATTAGGTGAAAGACGTGATGTAAAATCGCTATTTTTGTAATAACGAGTATCATAAATAATCGGAGAAAATATTTTTTCATCTGAACATTTACGCCATAAAACTCTGATAACCCCGTTCGGAATTGTTTTCAGACTTTCACTGTCTTGCCATAATTTATTATCAACAACATTATCAAACAATTGCTTTTCATAATCTTTTGATAACGATGAGAATTTCAATGCAATTATTTCTGATGAAATAAGAATTAGTAAAATATCGATTACAAAAAAAATAGTAAGTAAAAACTTTTTTCTAACAGCCATTACAGAACCTTCGAATTAAAAAATAATATTTATTATCGTATTCAAGATTTAATAATCTGAAATATATTTACACAAAATCACATCAATAAAAAAAGTGGTCTTATTGACCACTTTAAAAACTCAATAATAAATCATTGATAAATACTTATTCCGGTCTTTTGTTAAATGGTTTATCGTGAGCTTCATTTACTCTCAAAGCTCTTCCATCCAATTCTTTTCCGTTAAGTGCATTAATTGCATTTTGAGCTGCATCTTCTGTTTCCATCTCAATAAAAGCAAATCCTTTTGGACGACCTGTCATGTGGTCTGTAATAATTTTAACAGATGTAACTGCTCCAAATTCACCGAAAGTTGCTTCCAATGTTTCTTGTGTTGTGTTGTAGTTCATGTTACCTACATAGATTTTCTTTCCCATGGGTTTTCCCTTCTCTTAAAAAAATAAAATTAGAACAAAGAAAAAGCTTATGACTTTTCCTTTTATTAATAAGATGCCTATCAACGATAAGCAGCTCAAGGTTAGATTTATTTGAGTTGTATTTTATAATTGGACAAAAGTCCCAGTCATATTAGCAATTACAAATGTGTATTCTACATGTACCATTGAATACAAAATATTTTCTCAACGATGGATATAACAAAGAGCAAAAACATTATATTTTGAGAAATAAATAATGTCAAATGCTTTTTAAAAACAAAAAAAATGAAAATTTTCTTTATCACAAAAAAAATCTGACCAAAAAATCCGCTGTTTCAACATCCCAATTTTACTTTATTCATAAACGTATATATACTATATCTTAGTCCGCCGCACTCTTTTTCAATTGCCAAAAACCTTTGAATATGATATAGATAATCCTTTACAAAAGAGGTTTTAGTTATGACTGGAATGACAGGATATGCTTTTAGAGATTTTTATGTAGGAGATACTTATATTTCTACTGAAATTAAAACGGTAAATCATCGTTTTCTTGAAGTAAATGTTCGACTTCCGGGACTTTTGAGTTCTTTGGAGCTTGAAATACGTAACTTTATAAATAAACATTTTGTTCGTGGGAAAGTTGATGTAAGCGTTTTCATTCGAGTAAAAGAGCTTACTTCTAAAATAGAACCAAATGTAACAATTGCCAAACAATATGCAGACAGTTTACGTTCTCTCATTGAAGGTTGCGGTTTAAATGACGAAGTAAAACTCAGTCATCTTTTGCATTATGACGATGTACTCAATGTTGAAAATAAACGTGATTTTTCATCTTATCTTGATGTTATAAAAGAAAGTTTGTCCGAGAACATAAAAGATGTTTTTGTAATGAAAGCAAAAGAAGGCGAATCTACAAAGAAAAACATTCTCAGTATTTTAGACGAAATTCGCCAAAGTCGCGATGTTATCGAAACTTATATTCCTGAAATGGAAAAAAATATTTTCGATGAGCTTCATAAAAAAATGAATGAACTTATCGGAGAGCATGTAGATCAAGACAGATTGTTAAATGAAGTCGGAATAATGGTCTCACATTCTTGCGTAAACGAAGAATTAGAACGTTTAAAACATCATATTGAGCATTTTTGTAACATTTGCGAAGAATCTTCCGACATCGGTAAAAGATTAGATTTTCTGTGTCAGGAAATGCACCGAGAAATTAACACTCTCGGCAGTAAAGTTTCATTATCTAAAATTACAGACAGTGTTATTATAATAAAAAATGCTATTGAAAAAATACGTGAACAAATCAGGAATATTGAATAAATGAGTAATACGAAAAATAAAGGTAAATTAGTAGTCATATCCGGTCCTTCCGGTGTCGGTAAAAGTACATTATTACACCGACTGTTTCAGGAATATCCAGATAAAGTAAGTTTTTCGGTTTCGTATACATCTCGAAATCCTAGAAACGGTGAAACTCACGGGAAAGATTATTATTTTACAGACACTGAAACTTTTAAGAAAAAAATTGAAAGTAACGATTTTCTTGAATGGGCGTGCGTACATGATAATTATTACGGAACCGGAAAAACTGAAGTCGAAGAGATTCTTTTAGCCGGTAAAAACTGTATATTGGATATTGATGTTCAAGGTGCCGACAGCGTAAGAAATACAAAAATCCCTGCAATATTTTTATTTATTGCACCGGAAAATATTGAAGTGTTAAAAAGCCGCTTAGAAAAAAGAGGCACTGAATCACAAGACGCAATTGAACGAAGATTAAAAAATGCAATCGGAGAAATTGCACAAAAAGACAAATACGATTATGTAATCATAAATAAAGATTTAGATGATGCATATCGTGAATTACAAAAGTACATTTTTGAATAATTTGATAAATTATAATAAAGGAGTTTACATGATTGTACCAGTAGATGAACTTATCGATTACAAAGGAAACAGATATGAATTAACTTGTGCTGCCATAAAAAGAGCAATACAAATTAATTTAACAAAAGACGAAGAAGTAAAGAAAACACACAAAGGTAAAATCGTACCGGCAGCTTTACGCCAAGTTCTTTTAGGAAAAGTAAAATATAGAGTAGAAGAAGAATAATAGTGAATTATCGAGCTGTAGCTTTATTTGGACCTACCGGCGTTGGGAAAACAGCCTTATCATTAAAACTTGCAAAAAAGAATAATGCGGAAATAATTTCTGTAGATTCAATGCAAGTTTATCGTCACATGGACATAGGGACTGCAAAAATTCTTCCGCAAGAACAAGACGGAGTTATTCATCATTTAATTGATGTTGTAAATCCAGATGAACCTTTTACTGCCGGAGATTTTAAACGCTTCAGTGAAGATAAAATTATTTCTATTGCAAAACATAATAAAATTCCGTTCCTTGTCGGAGGAACGGGATTTTATTTTTCAACATTAATAAACGGAATTGTCGACATTCCTAAAATTGATGAAGTTTTACGAAATCGCTTACGAGAATTATTGCTAAAACGCGATAAAGAATGGATATTTCGTATGCTTGAACTTGTAGATTATGAACTATCTACCAGATTAAGTAAAAACGATTCTCAACGAATATTACGTGGCTTAGAAGTATTTTTCGGAACAGGTCGTAAACTTTCTGATTTCTATAAGGAAGAACGTAATAATTTAAACAATGTTTCTTATTTGAAAATCGGCTTAAATATTTCACGAGAAGATTTATACGAAAAAATTAATCAACGCGTTGATATTATGATTCAAGCCGGACTTGAAAATGAAGTTAGAAAGCTTTTAGAAATGGGATATACACGAAATGACTGGGGAATGAAAGGTATCGGTTATGTTGAGTTTCTCGATTATTTTGAAAAAAAATGTTCTTTTCAAGAAGCTGTAGAAAAAATTAAACAAAACTCTCGACACTATGCCAAGCGACAATTAACATGGTTTAGAAAAATGGATGACGTCTATTGGTTTTCACCAAATCAAGAAGATGAAATTCTATCACTTGTGAATAACTTTTTAGCTTAAAAGTACTCTAAAAGCAAAAAATTGTTTGGCAACTTATTGAAAATAGTATATAGTGTACAAAATTATTTGGAAACAAAATTCTTAGAAAAAGGAATAGATATGCCATCAGTAAAAAAGAAAAAAAGAGCAAAGATTGCAAAACACAAAAGAAAGAAAAAATTAAGAAAGAATAGACATAAGAAAAAATAATTTTTTATGTGAGTAAAAATAAAAAAGCTGTTCTATTGATTAGAGCAGCTTTTTTATTTTCTTCCCCCACAAAGCAATTTAATATCTTTTCAAGTTAAACAAACAATCAAAATAACCAGTATTCATTTTAGCCCCAACAAATAAAAAAAGCAGTCCAAAACAGGACTGCCTTTTCTCACAAACAAAAGATATTATCTTTCTACTTTGTTCAAAGTTCTCAAACATCTCATGCAGATTTTTACTTTTCTCATTTCACCATCTACATTAAGAGATTTATCAACTAAATTTGCTTTAAATGTTCTTTTTGTTCTTACACCAATTTTAGAACCTGTACCACCTTTCTTTTTGCACAAACCTTTTCTTGGTACATTATATCCAACACTAGTTCCTTTTCCACATACTTCACAACATCTTCCCATTGTTACTTGTCCTCCACTTTATGTAAACCGATAAACCGGCATATTATTTACGCTTCTTTTCCTATCATTATTCCATTGGATAAGTTGCCTGAAACATATAATCTTTTTTTTATTTTCTGTCAACTTGTTTTATATATAGGGTAATTATCAAGCAAATAAATCAGTAGTTTTCAACCATTCTGCAACTTCCGTAGCTTCCTTGTCCAATTCTCTGTCATCTTCAACAAAGGCACTGATTTTTCGAACTTCATCGTGAACTTTTTTAGTAAACGGTGCAAAATCTTCTTTTCCTGCCAAATCAACAGCTTGCATTGCTGCCAAAAGGTGTGTCGCAAATTGCAAATATACAAGCTCAATTTGTTCGGCCCATTTACGAGCACTGATTGTACCCATAGAAACTTTATCTTGATTTAAAGCTTCTGTCGGCTGACTTGTTAAACTTACAGGAAAACAATAACTCATTACTTCACCACGAATTGCACTGATTGTAATCTGTGCAGCTTTAAATCCGAGACGAAGTCCTGCACGAGGGTGGTCTTCCGGTGTAAACGGAATCAAATTTTCAGTTAAACCATTGAATTTTCCATCAATAATAACTTCGGCTTGTTTATCTGAAAGATCTGAAATATTTGCCAATGCCGTACGCATATAATCACAAGCAGCACAAATATGACCGCCATAGAAATTTCCTGTGTTATAAAGACGACCGGCTTCAATATCAACTAAAGGATTGTCATTTGCAGAGTTTAATTCTTCCGTAATCCAATTGCGTGCAATTTGCAAAGTATCACGATAAACGCCTGTAATCTGCGGTGCACAACGAATAGAATATCTGTCTTGAATTTTATTTTGCTGAGCGACAAAACCTTTTCCGTCCATTTTTTCTATCTGATTATTCAAAAAGTCTTCATAACGAAAAACTCGCTTTGAATCTTTAATAATATTATAAACGTAAGCTGCACTTTCACATTGTCCGCTATGATTTTTAATTTCACTGACTTTAGCAACAAAAGGCGTATCTTTTCCGCGAGTAATTTCTGATGTAACTGCTGTTAAAAAGTCTGAAATTTTTGCAAGGCGTTCTGCTTTTTTCCAAGCTAAAGAAGCAACTGCAGTCATAACAGATGTTCCATTCATAATTGCAAGCCCTTCTTTTGCTTCTATCGGAAGCGGTTCAATTCCTTCAGCCTTAAATGCTTCCATTGTCGGAACAATTTTTCCTTTATAATAAACTTCACGCTGTCCCATAATTACAGCTCCGACATAACTTAACGGAGTCAAATCTCCGGAAGCTCCTACCGAACCAAGTTGCGGAATTACAGGAATAATATCTTTATTCAGCAAAGTAAGCATCATTTTCGCAAGTTGCGGTCTAATTGCCGAATGACCACCTTTTACATTTCCGTTTAAACGGCAAAGAACTACAGCACGTGCAGTTTCGTGATCAAATTTTGGTCCCAGACCGATTCCGTGGTAAGTACAAATTACACGCTGTAATTCTCCAGCTTTATCCACACTAATTTGATTATGACAAGAATCTCCAAAGTCTGTTGTTACACCGTAAGTCGGAACTCCAGTTGCAATATAATCTTCTAAAAATTTTCGAGATTTTTCTATCGTTTCCCAAAATTGTTTATCTTCCGGAAGTTGAACTTTTTCATTTTTATACGCAACATCACACACATCTTCGATTGTTAAATTTTCTCCGCTAACTGTTACTGCTGTCATATTTTCATCCTTAACCTATAATAAATATTAAAATCGACTTTATCATAAAAAATTACTTCATGGAATAAATAAGACAATTTTACTACAATTTAAATCTTATATATTCCTCATCCATTAAGGTTTCTAAAAAAAATACGATAGTTTTTATGATTGTCTTTTAAATTAACGGGAGGAAATATGATAAGAGGGATTCATACTAGTGCTGCAGGTATGTCTGTAATGCAAGGGAAAATGGATATAATTTCTAATAACATGGCAAATGTGGATTTGTCAGCATATAAAAAAGATGTTGCTGTTATGAAAGCTTTTCCTGATATACAAATTCGACGTGGAAACGATGACGGTTTAATGTCTTTTCCTTTGGGAAGTTACGATACTATGCCTGTCGTAGGGAAACTAGGAACCGGAGTAGAATTAAATGAAAACTTCACTGTTTGGGAGCAGGGAAATTTAAAAGAAACTAATAACGATTTTGACTTTGCACTCAACGGTAAAGGCTTTATGACTATCGAAACCGAACGAGGCGAACGATATACTCGTAACGGAGCTTTTACTCTTGATAAAGATGGTTATCTTGTAACAAAAGAAGGTTACAAAGTTCTTTCTGAAACCGGATACATCCAAATCAAAGAAAATAACTTCGCAATCGATAAAGAAGGAAATATCTACGTTAATAAAGAATACGACAGTGATCCTAATCGCTTGGTAAAAAAAGATGAAAATGAATGGAAAGAAAGAGAATTAATAGGAACTCTAAAAATCGTAAGATTCCCTAGGGAAAGAGAACTTCGCAAAGAAGGTAGCTCACTATATTATTCAACAGAATTTTCGGGTTCAGCTCAAATTGCAACAGGAAACAATCGCCCTGAAGTTTTGCAAGGATTCAGAGAAGGTTCTAATGTTAATGTTGTTTCCGAAATGGTACAAATGATTGAAGTTCAGCGACTATATGAAGCAAATCAAAAAGCAATTCAAAGCCATGATAATCTATTGGGAAAAGCAATTAACCAAGCCGGAATTGCAAGAGGTTAAATCCGTAATTTAATTTAAAAAATAAAAATCTTCCTTATCCAACCATTTCAAGGATAAGGAAGATTTTTTTATTCTCCCCACCTGTACAAATAAAAAAAGTGTATTTCTTGAAAAAACATCCAAGAAATACACTTCATAAATTAAATCACCAAATTCAACCTGTGAATTAACCTTTTACAGATCCACCTGTTAAACCGGAAATAATCTGATTTTGTAGTGACAACCACAATACTACAATAGGTAATGAACCGATAAACGCTGCCGCACTAAAAATACCGAATCTGGTATTCATTGCACCTTGACCAGCAATAAATGATTGTAAACCTACCGCTAAAGTAAAGTTTTCAGGAGAAGTCAACATTACAGAAGCCAAAACGTATTCGTTATATTGACCTACAAACTGAAGAATTGTTACTACAGCCAAAATAGGACGAACTAAAGGCAAAATAATTGTTGTAAATGCCTGCCATGGTGTAGCACCGTCAATCATAGCAGATTCTTCAAGTGCTTTAGGAACTGAATCAAAGTATCCTTTTACCATCCAAATATTGAACGGAATACCACCACCTAGATAAATCAATATCAATCCGACCAAACTATTCAAACCAAATATCGGATGAATCTTTCCTAAATATGTAAGCAACAAATACAATGCAACCATAGCCATGGTACCAGGGAATACCTGAATAGTTAAGATTGTCATCAATCCAATTTTTTTACCACCAAAGTTAAAACGGCTGAATGCATATCCAGCTAACGCAACAATTGCCAACTGTACTATAGCAACAGACAATGAAACAATTATTGAATTCAAAAACCATTTCAACATAGGGAATTTTGCTCTCGGATTATCAGGAACACCTATACCGGTAAAAAATATTTTATAGTTATCGAATGTAAATCGAACATCATAAACATATCTCATTGCACCGTTACTAGAGAAGAACATATCTTCGACTGTTTTTACAGCTTTCGAATCCGTTGCAGAATCAGCTTTCCAATTATCAAATGAAGTTTTGAAAAGGTCAACTAAAGTGCTTTTTCCATTACCTTTTACCATTTTGATAAAAGTATTTTTAACATCCTGTGCTGCTACACTATCAGTTTTCTTTGCCGAAGCAACTTTTAATTTTCCGACAACTTCATTATCCATTATCTCTAATTCAGACATTCCATCTACTGCATTTGTAAAACGAGCAATCAAAACGTTCTTTTTTACCATATTGGCACGTCTGTCTGACTCATTTGTATCAATCCAAGTATTTGTATCAATAATAGGAATCAACCCAAAATGAGGTCCATAAATTGCCTGATTCTTACGAAAACCTGCAAATACAACTTCTATAATAGGAACTAATACAACAAAAGCAATAAAGATTAGAACTATATGCTGACAAATTTCTCCTATTATAGAACCAATAGTTTTCTTTTTATTAAGCATTGTCTACCTCCTTGAAAGCTCCTGTATACTTGAACTGTAAGAATGTAATAGTACCAATGATGAAGAATACGATAATACCAATAGCAGAAGCTAAACCATAATCTGTTTCATTAGCACCAAATGCCAGTTTATATGTATAAGAAATCAAAATATCTGTTTGTCCCGGAAGAACACCCGGATCCATAACCGGACCACCACCTGTTAAAAGGAAGATACCACCAAAGTTGTTAAATGCAAACGCAAATGATCCAACCAACATTGGTCCTAAAGTAACTAACAATAACGGCAATGTAATTTTCCAGAATTGTTGTGCTTTTGTTGCACCATCAACATCTGCAGCTTCATACATACTAGCATCAATTGACTGTAATGCACCCAAGCTTATAATCATCTGATAAGGGAAACTTAACCATAAGTTTACAACAACACAGCTTACTTTAGGCAAAATTCCGTTAGGGTCACTTAACCATGGAATTGTAACGCCAGTTGCAAGGTTTATGATACCAAAATCTTCATTTAAGAATCCTCCCCACATTAAGATTGTTATAAATGAAGGGATTGCATACGGTAAAATAAACAATGTTCTGTAGAAATATCGTCCTTTCAAATCTCCGGCATTTAATACCAATGCCAATGCCAAACCGGCTGCAAATGAAGATAATACAGAGAACAATGACCACAAAACTGTCCAAATAAATACACGTAAGAACGGAGAAGTAATATTTCTTGTCGTAAAAATCTTAGTAAAGTTTTTCAACGCAACAGTAACCATATATCCCGGTTCAAGAACAGACTCAATATTTGAATTTTCTTCAAATTTAAGTTTTACATTCTTTAATTTTGGGAAATCCACTGATTTCAACTGAACTAAACGACCTTCGTGGTCTATTTTTAAACGACGAATTTCATTACTTAAGATTTTAATCTTTTTATTATTTTCAGTAATTTGTTCAACTACTAAATACGGATGATCTGCTTTACTCAAAGATTGCTTTTTCAAATCTTTAATCTTATTTTTTAAAGAAGCAATTTCATCTCTTTTTTTAGCCATTTCACCTTCGGCTTCTTTATTAAGTCTGGCAATTTCCTGACTTTTTTGTTCAATAAAAGCCTTTTTCATCAATGGGATTTCACGATTAAATTCTTTGATTTTTTTATTAACCGCTTTAATTTCATCAAAAACAGGAACTAAATCAGCCTCAGAAACTTCAGTTTTTTTCACCCCTTTGATTTTTTCAAAAGAAGGCACATAATCTTGGTCTAAAGCAAATTTAGAAAAATTACTTTCTAAGAATTTTTCTACTTCCTTATTGCTAGACAACTTGAACATTGAATAAACATATTCCAATGCCGGTAATTCATATTCTTTCCAGAAAGTTGGTTTATTTCCGTCTTCAGTAACAACAAAAACACCGTTTTTATTTTCTTCCCAAACACGAGTTTCATAACCAAATTTACCGTTTCCAAGTTCTGTTAATCGATAAACATTACCATCTTCTTTTTCTGTGAAAAGTTTTTCTTTTCTCATGAACTCATTAGTTCTACTGTTTAAGAATTTCTTTTCTACATCACTTGTTTCATCGTATAACATAAAAGGAAGTTTTTCTAATGCTAATTTTAATACAGCGATATCATTTAATGCAACTGCATAAGATTCATCATCATAATCATAATCATCATCTGCTTCAGGATTAACTCTTACTTGTTCATTAACCAAATACATACCTTTTGTCAGTTCACTTAACTTATCAAAAGCTACAGGTTCTAAACGGAATCCCTCGTCATGTCCTTCTTTGAAATACTTCGCTTGATAAACTTTAGGAAATGCAACCGTATCATTGCTTGCATCAGAACTTACGCTAGCTTCCAAAGGAAGAGCATCTGCTCCAACTTCAATTTCTTCTGTTTCAAAAAAGAATGCAACAACATCAGATAATTTCAAGCTTTCGAAACAGCTGTTAACTACTTCGATTTCTTTTCTACTCCAATCATCTTCAATCTTTTCTTCTTTAGATTCACTGCCTGCATTTTCAAGTGCTTTTTGATACTTGTCATACTCAGCTTTCCATTTTTCATTAACATCTGTTACATATTGTTCAGATATAAAGAATTCGGCATACAAAGGTTCTTCATCTTCATATACATGCCATTTACTGTTTAACAATTCTTCCTTAGCACTTTCTTTTACTAATAAATGACCGGTACCGTAATTAGTAAACGCAATAAATATTGTATAAAATATTGGATAAAGCGTAAATATACTGATAATAATCATTGCTGAATATAAGTATCTATAAATATACAAACTTTTCAGCCAAACTGTAAGAAGAAGGAACCCACCTGCTACAAGAACAAGTGTAGGAATTAATAGCTTTCCGAACTTACCGAAAAGAGATATACAGAGAAAAAGTGTAATCCCGCCAACAATCAATGTCGCAATGATTTTCCCTAAAGGACTATCCTTAGGCTTATTCTCTGGTGCAAACTTATCTTTTTCACCATTCATTATATATTCCTCATTTATATTTAGTTAATAATTATTTTCTAATTTTAAACCAATAAAAAACGTTCAAGTATATAAAAAAGTATTTATATACAAAAAAGAGGTGTAAGCCTCTAAAAGAAACTTACACCATTAACATCAGATATTATTCATATCTAGCTTGTTTATCAGAAAGTTCTCCTCTGATAGTACTTACAGCAGTTTTAACTGCATTTTCTACTGATTGTTCACCAGTTTTGAATTTGTCAATCATACCAGCAGCATAATTGAAAATAACTGCCATAGCTTTAACGTTTGGCATTGGAACACCGTCCATTACAGACTCAATAACAACACCAACGCTAGGGTCTAATTTTTTAGCTTCTTCACATGCTTTTACGTGTGCAGGTGGTCTTCCGCCTGCTTTAAACATAGCAACTTGTCCTTTTTCATCTCCAGCAAAACTAATCATAAAGCTAAGAGCATCAGCCTGAACTTTAGAAGCACTGTTCAACATAAAACCTCTTGCTCCAACAAAAGGAACAGTTTTCTTTCCGTTCAATGTAGGAAGTTTAGAAACACCTACAACATCAGCACCCATGTTATCTACATAGTCTTTAGTATTCCAAGGACCATCCATAACCATAGCAGCTTTACCGTCTTTGAAGCTAGAAATTACAACACCGTTGTTTGTTGATGGTGGAACAACACCTTCTTGAACAAGTTTGTAAATGAAGTTACAAGCATCGATAGAGCCCGGAGTATCCAAACCAACATCTAAGATATCAAAACGACCTTTATCTTGTTCCCATTTGAAGATATATCCACCTTGAGAACCGATAAATGGGAAGTTATTATAGAAATTGTTATCAATTCCGTAAAGGAATCCATATTTTCCATTTCCGTCAGTCATTTTTTTTGCTGTTTCCAACAATTCTTCCCATGTTGCAGGAGGAGTAGAAATTAATTTCTTGTTATAGAATAAAATTTCTGCTTCTACACAATAAGGAACACCGTACATTTTTCCGTTGTAAGTAAAACCTTCTACTGCTACAGGGAAATATTTTTCCTTATCATTTTTAGAAAGGTTAATTTCACCAATAACACCATTTTTTGCCAACTCACCAACCCAGTCGTGAGCACCAACAACAATGTCTGGTCCTGTTTTTGCAATAGCAGCTTGTTTGTACTTAGAACGAACTTCTGCTTGAACAACGATTTCAACTTCAACCTTGTTCTTCTTTTTGAATTCTCTCGCTACAGGTTCAAGCCCTGCAACTTCTTTGTCTGTACACCAAACTTCTATTTTCTTTCTAGCACCAAAAGAAGGAACTATAGTCAATAGAGTCATTAGGGCTGTAACAAACAAGATTCCTAATCTTCGCATTCTTTTCTCCTTAATTAATAAAGTATTAAAAACATATCTATAATACTCTATAAAAATCCCGTGTCAATTATTTTTCTAAAAAATAGTTTTTTTTTATTTTATGAATAAAAAATATTTTTTACTCATAAAATACCCTATTTTCTTCACTGAAAAAATTCTATTTACCAGAATAGACATCCGGCAAATCATTTTCAAATAAAACAACATCACCAAAACTCAATATCTTAGCCAAAACTTCCTGAGCCTCAGATAAGCTGTTTACATAAAAAATATGGTCATAAATAAAACCGTTATCCAAAAGTCCGTCACGGATAGACATACTTTTTCCCCCTCCGACAAGAATTGCATAATCAATTTTTGATGCCATATAATTACCGAACTTTCGATTTTGTTCTTCTTCCATTTCGCCCAATTCTACGAATCCGGGTGTAACAATTATCTTTTTATGTTCTCCGATTTCATTTAATACATTTACAGCTTCAATCGCACCGTTATAATTCGAATTAAAAGCATCATCTAAAACTAAAACACCGCTACCGGAATCTATACGTTTTAGACGATGTTCCACAGCTTCAATATTTCTCATTCCAAACTCTATTTCTTTATCACTTAATCCGCTTTTCCACGCTGCCAAAATCACTGCTAAAAGATTTTGTACATTATGACGTCCTAATAAACCGGTTTTTATTTTTAATTCTCTGCCGTCCTTAAAAATTGCCAAAAAAGACAAACCTTCACGGCTTTGAATAATATCTTTGGCATACAAATCAACACTCGAAAAATTTTGCGGTTCAACACTGTACGTATATAAAGGGAAATTATAAGAACGCTCCGCAATTTCGTTACGCAACATAGTACAATCATAATTATAAATACCGAAGCCTTCATCCGGAATTGCGTCAAAAAGCTCTAATTTTGTCTTTAAAATATTTTCAGGAGTTCCAAATGTCTCAAGGTGTTGAATTCCTACGGCCGTAATAATTCCGGCTTTAGGCTGAACTAAATTACAAAGTTCTTTTATATCACCGACATGATCCGCTCCCATTTCTGCCGTAAAATATTTATAATCATTTAAATCCTCCCCGTTTAACACTTTAGAAATTCCCATAGGTGTATTAAAAGATGAGGGCGTTGTTAGCGTTTTGTATTTAGAATTCAGTATGCTTGCCAAAAAAAATTTTGTCGACGTTTTCCCAAAACTTCCGGTTATACCGATAGAATCAATTTGCGATTTTTTAAGTTTATTTTTAGCTTTTACAAAATAGATATGACGAACAAGCATTTCTGCCGGAGCATTTAATAAATTAGCAATTAATATAAAAATAGGAGTTAAAACACTGTAAAGCAAAATAAACGCATTGTAACGTAAAAAGTTCCAAGAACTGAGAGAAAAACTCTCTATAGGGTAAATTACCGATGAAAAAGTAAGCAATAATATTATAAACACCAAAAGACACAATGTAAACATTAGACGTTTTACACGAGCCGTATAAACCAAAGGCTTCTTGTAATTAGCTCTCGGCCCCATCCACCCGGCAATAAAAGGGTGAATAATTTTCCACATAAAAACACTTACCATTACAATAGAAGTAATCCATTTATATAGAGATAATTGACCTTTAGTTACAAAATAAAATATCAAAATTACCAATAACGGAATAAACAATTCGAACAAGTTCCAAACCAAAACTTTTCTATAAACCGCACCTTCCAACCACGTCAACATTTTGGCATTGCTATACCCTACTTGTTGTAATTTATGAATCAAATAAATACCTTGAATAATAATCTTGACAAAACACAAACCCGCCAAGAAAAAAACAAACATCAGCGTAAACATAAATCCCTCAATTCAAAATAAAAGTTTTTATTATCGAAACAATCCTCATATCCTGCAAAAAAGGATAATGAGTTCCGTTATCAACTACAAACATTCCGCAATCTGATAAATTGCGATTTATTTTCTTTGCCATCCAAAGCGGAGTTGCTGTATCTTTTTTTCCCCAATATAAAAAAACCGGAATATTCACTTTCGACAACAAAGATGAAAAATCTTCATTGACTTCTTTGACTAAAATATCACGCATACCTTCTGACATTTTATAATCTTCAGAACCAAATCTTTTTTTCCACTCTTCAATTTTCTCACGAGAATAAAAAATACTCATAACTTTTTTCATCAGCTTGTAAGTCCAAACTTTCCAATACCACGCCAAACCGTGACGATTACGCAAAACATTTGCAGCCATTAAAACCAATCTTTCCACATTTTGTGGATATAAATAAGCAATAAGAAAAGCGATCTTGCCACCAAAAGAATGTCCGAACAAACTATATTTTTCTATTCCGCAACTTTTCAAAAAGCCAGCAATGTCTTTTGCATAATCACTACTGCCCCAAGTTTCCGCCGGCCGGTTACTCTTCCCGAATCCCGGTAAATCTATTGAAATAACACGAAAATCTTCACATAATAACAAATAAATCCCACGAAGATTTTCCTTATCGCACCCCCAACCATGAAGAAATACAACAGTTTTTTTATCAAATGCTTCATTATCACAATAAGAAATTACACGGCCGTCTACTGTCTGATAACTTTTTTCAATCATTTATCAAATCCTTGATTTTAAATTAAATCTTGATTTTCCATCGGCTGTATACCGGACACATAACGTGCAGCCATCAATGTATAAATTCCGCTGGTAAAAACATTTATAAATACGGCAATACGTGAAAACAAAGGAGCTAACCCTATAAACAACAAATAACTTGATTCTTCCAAATGTAAACTCGGAACTTTAAATATCATTGCTATCAAGACAAGGAAAGTAAATTCTGTACTTCCGTCCAGTCTGAAAGAAAATAAAATCACCAACATAAAAATAGAAAACTGCAATTCCAATGTGAGAATATTTAAAGAATAACCTACAATTATGGACATTAAAACTACCGTAGATACAATTACCGTTCCGGTTTGATTCAAAATACTTCCCATAGGAACCAAAATATCAACAATATCATGATTCAATTTTACATTACGTTTCAAATGCAAATTTAACGGAACGATTGTCGAAATAACATTTCCGGTAGCAGCACCGACAAGAGCTGCACCTAAAATATTTCGATAATAATATGTCGGATTAATTTTAAAAAATACATGAAAGAAAACGGAAATAACCGCAAGAGTTACCATACATACCACAACAATTATTCCGATAGGACGAAGAATTATCGCAATATTCGAAACGTCCGAAAATCCGTAACGAATAAAAGCTGCAATAATAAAAAATGAAAATATCGGAGCAAATTCTAATACATAAAATTCAATCGTATCAAGAATGCCGCCTAAAGAATTCATAATATCATAAAACGGTTCTGCTTTTTTTCCGTTCTTTAATGAACCTAAAGCCAATATTAATGCTAAAACTAACAACGGAAATAAAAAAGAAGTACTTTTTGTAAGAATGGTTGCTGCATTATCCGGAAAAATATTCAAAAGCAAATCTGAAAACGTAAACAACTGCATTTTATAAGAAGAATGTTGATTAAAATTAAAAAACGATTCTTGAGGTGATGAAAAAATATTCATCGCAAAAACCGATATTGCAGCCGTAAATCCTAAAGATGCCAATACACATAAAAAGAAAACAATTAATGATTTTCTGACAGTTAACTTCTTTTGCTTCAAATTAACAATACCGACATAAAATTTTACAAAAGTATGCAACACTGCAAAATATAACAATATATTTAACGAGATTTTCGACAACAACGGTAATATTGTTTTAAATGAAGCATTATCTGCCGGTAAAAATATTGCCAGAACAACTCCAAAAATCATTGCAATAAGCATTTTTATCCAAATTTTCACGCTTTCCTCCATAAAATCTTTCTATAATGTAAACTAGAAAAAATTTGTGCATATTAGAATTAAAATAGCTTTTAAGCAAGTATTTTAGCTTGTCTAATTTTGTATTTATATTGATTTTTTTCATTAGTAATGATACTTCAAACAAAATTTTTAATTTTTAAAAGAGGACAACATGCCAAATTATTTTCCATCCTGGCTCAAACCCGAAGTTTTTGCCGGAGTAAACTTTCCGCCGGCATTATCATTTTTAGGTGTTATTCGCTGGTACGGAGTTATGTATATCGTCGGACTTCTTATTTTCTTAGTTCTGGCACATTATCAAATTCGTTACTACAAAGACAAACTGAAAACTCTCAATGATGAAAGACTGGATAACATGTTTTTTATAGGAGTAATCGGATTAATATTAGGCGGGAGAATATTCTACTGCTTAGTTTACGATTGGCCGTATTTCTCAAGACATTTGACAGAAATTTTGATTCCGATAAATTCACGCGGACAATTCACCGGTTTTGCCGGAATGGCATATCACGGAGCCGTAATCGGAATATTTGTTTCATTGGCAACATACGCTACTATCAAAAAGATAGACTGGCGTGAAGCCATCGACGTAATTTTCCCGTCAACAGCGTTAGGATACGCATTCGGACGTTTGGGGAATTTTATTAATGCCGAACTTTACGGAAGAATAACCGCAAATCCGATAGGAATGATTTTTCCGGATGCCGAAAAACTGCCTTTGAGTTTACCGGACGTACAAAAAGTTTTGGAAAAATTACAATGGCAAGTAAATGAAACCACAGGAATTATCACAACGGCTGCCGGAGATACAATAAACGGTCTTGTCGGAAAAATGATGTTAAATAATTCCGTTGTAACCGCTATTAATCTTCCGCGTCACCCTTCACAAATTTATGAAATATTTTTAGAAGGAATTCTTTTGTTCCTTGTTATGTGGTTTATCACAAGAAAATACAAACCGTTACAAGGTTATCAAGGTACATTTTATATTTGCGGTTATGCCATCGCACGTTTTATCGTTGAATTTTTCCGACAACCGGATTACCAATTTGCCGATTTTTCATCAGGTAAATATATCGGAACTGTTGCCGGAATATTCTCTATGGGACAAATACTTTCATTTTTGATGTTTGCATCCGGGATTTTATTGGCTCTATTTATTAAATATCTCTACAAGCCCAAAGATTTACCTTGTATTAATAAGGAAAAAACAAAAACTAAATAAATTTTGAATAAAAATAGCAGATTAATTTCTTAATTAATCTGCTATTTTTTTTATTAACGATATTTTATTTACATTAATACATTTATAAAAGTATAATAATTTGTTAATTTTTTTCTTATCAGAATGGAGAAATCAATGAAAAGCTTAAAATTAAAAATCGGTCTTATAGTTTTAATTATCATGATATTGTCTTTTGCTTCTATTGCATTAATTTCTATAAGAAGTGCCAAACACAGCCTTGAAGAAGAAATGACAAATGCTCTTATAGAATCCGTTCATGCAACAGTTGATACTATAAAAGCGAAAAATGAACGAGAGTTTAAAATGTTAGAGACTCTTGCCGCTTTACCGGAAATAAGAAATTCTAATATTGATTTGTTGGAAAAAACTCATACTATTTATGAAGCAATGTATAGCAATAAAGATTACATTGACGTATGCATTCTTGATACAAAAGGTTTTGCATGGATAAACAACGGTGTAAAGAAAATTCCTTTTACCGAAAGAAAATATTTTCAACATCCATATACAACCGGAAAAAGATTCGTAAGCGACCCTTTTATCAACAAAGTTACAAATGCCCCTGCGATATTTTATTCAGTTCCCGTCTTTGACGAAAATAATAAAGTTGTAAACGTGCTTTTTTGTGTAATCGACGGTCTGCAATTAAGCCAACTTGCCATAAATCATAAAGCCGGTGACAATCGTTCCGCATTTTTAATAACTTTACAAGACGGTATCGGCGGAAAAAATGAAGCATTTTCTGAATTTCACTCTCCGGGAACAATTGTTGCCTCTGAAAAATATCTAGAAAATAATACAAATTATGAAAACTTTTACGTTGAGAATTTATTCACAAATGCATCAGCATCTGAAAATAAAGAATACATAGAAAAAATTTCAAAAATTAAAACAGAAGAAAAAGGTGTAATTAAATTTACTCAAGACAATCAAGCTTATATTTTAGCTTTTCAAAAAATACCGGAAACTCAATGGACTGCCATAATTTCCGTCCCTTACAATGACTTTCAAAAAGGGATAAACCGAGTACGAAATATCATTATAATTTACGTTACATTCCTTACTTTAATTTCTGTTTTTATTGTTGGTTTTATTATTTCTCGTTCTATCGGACCGCTTAACATTGTAAAATCTGCAATTAACGAAATCGCAACCGGTCATGCCGACCTTACAAAACGTATTATAATTTCATCAGACGACGAAATCGGTGCTGTTGTACAGAGTTTCAATCTCTTTGAAGAAAAACTGCAAAATATAATTACCGACATAAAAGAGTCAAAGGAAAATCTTACTAATGTCGGCAAAATAATGAAAGAAAATACATCCGCCACAACCAGTTCCATATCATCTCTTTTTTTAGATATTGAAGATATGCAAGTTCAAATTACAACACAGGGAAACAGCATTAATTCAACTACAAGTTCCGTAACTGAAATCTCCGAAAACATACAATCTTTAGAAGACATGATAGAAAAACAAGCAACCGGAGTTACTCGTGCCTCCTCCGCCATAGAACAAATGATAGGAAATATTTCATCTGTCGATAAATCAATAGACACAATGGCTGACTCCT
This sequence comes from Spirochaetota bacterium, assembly GCA_045133795.1. Lineage (GTDB taxonomy): Bacteria > Spirochaetota > GWE2-31-10 > GWE2-31-10 > GWE2-31-10 > RGIG8597. Next base: position 35,216 of record JBGUUT010000126.1, on the reverse strand, counting down.
TTGCTTTGTTATTCAACAATACAAACGTCGGAATAAAAAAGCAGGAATTGGTAAGTCAAAAAATTAAAGACATTGAAATACAATCTCAAACTTTGCAAAATGCAAACACTATTATTTCTACCATCGCACAACAAACAAATCTTCTTGCTATAAATGCCGCAATCGAAGCAGCTCACGCCGGAGAATCAGGAAAAGGATTCAGTGTTGTAGCCGATGAAATAAAAAAACTTTCTGAAAGTTCTTCATTGGAATCAAACAGAATTAATGAGCAATTAAACAAAATCACCGGTTCTATTAAAGATGTAGTACAAGCATCAATTGAATCAATGGAAGCATTTTCAAGAGTTTCCGCACTTATAAACTCTACAAATGAAATGATTCTCAGTATAAGAAAATCGATGGACGAACAAAACGAAGGTTCAAAGCAAATATTCGATTCATTATATACAATGAATAACAATACCACAGATGTTCGTAACGCCAGCAAAAGAATGTCAATAGGCAACCAATCCATTCTTGAGGAAATAAAACATCTTCACGAAATTACGGGAGAAATGCAAAAATGCATGGCATTAATAACAGAGCAAACTTCAAAAATAAAAGACTCCGGTAATGAATTAAATGACATTACTCCTAAATTAATAGACTCTATCGATGAAATCAGCAGTCAAATCGACCAATTTAAAGTTTAAAAAATATTAAAATTAGACTTCAATACAAAAAAATACCGTGTTTGTTTTCTCCCAAAAAACAAACACGGTATTTTTTTATTGGTTCATAAACAGTTTTATTCTGAATCTAAAGTCAAATCCTTAAACGGAGCAAATTCTGAAGTTTTTACGGTAAAAATATGAAGCATTTCCATTGCACGTGTCAGACAAACGTAAACCATATTGTATTGTTGTTCATAATAAGTTTCCGAATCAAACACCGATTGTTGTTCTGCCCCTTGGATTCTGTGGTCTGCCAAAAATAAAACAACAGGGAAATCCAAGCCTTTACAGTTTTGCATTGTACAAAGTCTGATTCCTTTTGATTCTGCAAAATCAAAATCTTTCTCCACTATCTGAAAACTTTTTATGCCAAGCTTTTTATCCAAAAGATTTCGGATTTTTTCCAGTTTTTGATTTTGATTTGCGATAATACAAATATTTTCTTCATCATATTTTAAAACATTCAAAAGAAGTTTTACTTGCTGAACAATTTGATTCATTAAATCATTTGTATTTTCGCCGATTGAATGTTCCACCGGCGGGCCAGGTCTAAAAGCTGTCGGTTCAGAAGTTTTATCCATATTCTTAAATTTTCTACGGTAATTTTCCGCAAAATCGTGAATTTGATTTGTGTTTCTAAAATTCGTTTTAAGAATTTTTGTTCTTCCTCTGATATCGATTCCGGAACTATTCCAATTAAAACCTTTTCTATAAATCGACTGGTCGCTGTCTCCTGCAAGAAACACACCTCTGTTTGTCGCTTTTTTTATAAGCGAAAGAATTACCGGCGGTAAATCTTGTGCTTCATCCACAAACGAATATTCAGCACGAAAATCAGTATTATCATTTTTTATCGCCTCTTCCATTGCTTCAATTATCTTTTTTGCAGCAAAATTGCGAGGCCATTTATCATATGTTTCAAGTTGCTTTTCAGCATTTTCCAAAGCTGCCCACATTACAATTCGCTCTTCCTTTTTCATCGGATTTTTCATACCTACACGGTCACAAACTTTTTCGATGTACGCTTCTTTTGTAATGCAATTTGCCCAAATAAATTCCTGACACTCTGTAAAAACTTCTTTCGCTGAAAATTTTTCACAAGCAAAAATAGCGTCAAAAAAATCTTCAAAACCAAAGGAAATATCTTTTGCCGGATAGAATTTTTTCATCATAGAAAAAAGGAATGAATCCGCCGTTGTTATTGTTTCCTCCGGGATTTCAGTTCCCAGTATTTTTGTGACATACTGATTATATTTAACCAAACTTTTTGTGTATGTTAAAAGCCTGAAATGATTTTTTATCGTTTCAAAGTTTAAGTCCGACTTCAAAGACTCTACAGATTTTTCTAAAGTTTTTAAAAGAACCAAAGACTTCCCAGTTCCGGCAGAACCTTTTACAAGATAATCTTTATTCAATTTGATTTGTTCCAAAACTTCTGTTTGTTCGGTTGTAAGCTTTGTTACGGACGATTCGTAATCATGGCGAGTTTTTGTATAAAAAGCGACCTTTTCTAAATGAGAAATATATTCTTTTGTCGATTCATATTCTTTTAATTGTTCCAAAATTTCTTTCTTTTCGTTTTGAAAAGACATCATTTGGTCATGCGTCTTTTTTCTGAGTTCATCAACTTTTGCATCTTTTTTTGAAAGACGTGCTTCCGTTTCCTGAAGTTGAGTTTTTAATAGATTTTCTTTAGAAGTTAAAACATTCAACTGATTTTGCAAATCTTCAAAAGTATTTACTTTTTCTGCCAGATTTTCATTTTCCGCTTTTAACTGTTTAATCAGTGCGATTGCTTTTGTAAGTTCTTCGCTTTGATATGAACTGTGAGAATCCCAAGTTTCCAGTTCTCTTTTGAGTTTATTCAACAATTCATGAAATTTCCAATTTTCCGCTTCTGCGAATGAAAGGAAACATTTTACGGTCGCCTGAGCTTCTTCTATATTTTTTGTGTCAAATCTGTGACGAACATCATTAGAAAGATGGTGATTTTTATAAAGCTTCTTCAGACTTTGAAACAAATTCCATTCGGCATTTGATAAAATTCTTTTTTCAGCACATGGGAATCCCGGCTTCCCGTGAGTATTATAATAATCATTTATATAACGGCCTAGCAGAGTTCCGAATGTGTTATCGGAATCATAATTCCCCGTACCGTATTTTTCACTAAGACAACGTTCTATAAGTGAATGCATTGCAAGTATAAAAAGCCCAAGGTCGACATCACGCACTTTTAAAATTCGTTCTAAGTTTTGTTTTAATTGGTCCATTTGTTACCTCAAGATTTTTTTGATTCAGGTAGTTCTTCTACAATTATGCTACATTGTAATTATACCATGTAATTGCAAATATTTTGCCACTCCGTCTTCATTATTTGACAACGTAATATCATCGGCAACTTCTTTTACCTGCAAAATTGCATTTTCCATAGCGATTCCCTTACCGCAAAGCTTTAACATCCCGATATCGTTAAAATCATCACCGAACGCAATTATTTCATCTAAAGAAACTTTTAATTTCTCTGAAAGCACTTTCACCGCATATTCTTTAGTCGCAATTCCGCTTGAAAATTTATACCACGGAATATCCGAAAACGACAGATAATCACAAGACGTTACGCATTGTGCAATCATTTTTGCTTTTTCCGGGTCATCGGTCTGAACACAAATTTTCATTGCCGGCTGTGCAAAATTTGAAAAATCATCAAAAATTGCATTATCTACATATTTCACGGTTTCATCTTTTCCTCTGTTCCAATAAATATACTCCAGAGTATCCAAAGTTATTTCACAGCTCTCACCGCAAACCTCATACGCCTTTGCTAAAATCTCACGTGTTTCTTCTGTCGTAAAAGTTGCAGAATGAACTAATTCGTCATTATAATAAATACAAGCTCCGCCGTTACAAATCACAATGTCAGGTTGAATCTGTTTTATATAATCACGGATTCCGGCCATTCCTCGTGAAGTACAAAATCCCACTAAAATTCCGCAAGCTCTACATTGTGATAAAACATCTTTTGTATAGTCAGAAATCGTCTTATCTGAATGAAGCAAAGTTTCATCTAAATCTGTTAAGATAATTTTCATTTGTTTCCTTTTTTATTTTCCAAAAGCCAACAATCTCGGTTTTCTGTTTTCGAAAACACAATATTCTTTAAAACCGGCATCTAACAAATATTGAGCTACAGTCTCAAAATCTGCCGCAATATCTGTCGCTCGATGAGCATCACTTCCTATGGTAATAAGTTTTCCGCCCAGCTCTTTGTATCTTAAAAGAATTCTTTGTGACGGGTGAGGAACTCCCAGCCCATAACGAATACCGGCAGTATTAATTTCTAAGGCTTTATCTTTACGAATAAGCGTAAGCAAGATTTCATCTATTACATCAGCAAAGTCTTCGTATTTCAATAATTTTTCTTCTACATTTTCTGCCGGGTAATATCTTTCTACAAAATCAAGATGAGCTGCAGTATCATAATTGTCCGTCATACTAAGGTTTGCAAGAACTTCTTCAAGATATTTACGATACGCCTCATCTCTTGTTCTATCCTTAAAAAAACTATACGGAGCCAAAACTTGCCCGCAGGCACAATGTGTACTGGCAATTATAAAGTCAGGATTGAGCCTGTCGGTAAAATCTTTAGTTCTGGAATGAATAGAAGTATTCGGTTGCAAGCCGGTTTCTACGCCGATTAATATTTGTAATCTATTGCAGAATTCGACTTGCAATGCAGTTAAGGCTTTGCGGTATTCATCTATATTTAATTTGTTAAATATTTCAACTTTGCCGGTTTGAGGATTCGGACATATCGGATAATCGATATCGACATGGTCTGTAAAAGTTATCGTTTTTATTCCTTTTTCTATAGCTGAAAAAGCCATTTCTTTGATAGAATTTTTTCCGTCGGAAGAAAAAGTTGAATGTAAATGAGAATCTGCAATTATTTTCATAACCATGCCTCTAACAATAACGCTTTTTCAAATCTGCAATCAAAGAATCTGTACTTAGCGACTGTCCCGTTACTTTCTTCACTAAATCTTCAGTACAATATCTGTTTCCGTAAACATAAAAATTCTTACATAACCATTCTTTTATGGTCGGAATACTGTTTTTATCAAATGCCTTATCAAAAATCCCGGTGTCACTATTTACCTTTGTCGCAAGCTGTGCCGCAATAAGATTTCCTATTGTATATGTCGGAAAATATCCGAACAATCCGCAAGACCAATGCACGTCCTGCAAATAACCGTCTTTTTTTGACTCCGGTTTTTTGTTAAACAAAAGCTCAAATTCATAATCCCATGCGTCACTCAAATCTTTCGGTTGCAAGTCATCATTAATCAAACTATGTTCCAATTTTGTTCGCAACGCAATATGAAGATTATAATAAAGTTCGTCGGAATCTACACGAATAGGCGTATATGACACACTGTTTACGCTATCATGAAAAATTTCCGGTGTAATATCCTCCGGCAAGAAAAGTTCTTTTAACTGTGGAAAAATATATTCACAAAAAGCTCTACTTCGCCCTATTGTATTTTCAAAAAAACGAGATTGCGATTCGTGTTGTGCCAACGAAACTATAGACGCACAGGGAGAATCCCCAAAAATCTTTTGAGTCTCCAATTCATAAAGGGCATGTCCACCTTCGTGCAAGGTACTGAACATAGAAGACGTAAAATTATTTTCATCATAATTAGTTGTAATTCGAACATCCCCGATACCTAAAGTCGCCGTAAAAGGATGAGTCGATATATCAAGCCGAGAACGTTGAGAATCCAGACCGATTTCATTAATTACTATACGACTGAGTTTTTCTTGTTTTGTCTTATCTGCAAAAAAACGTAATTTTCTGCTGTCTTCTTTGGCATTATTTATAAGTTCTTTCAATTGCGGAACTAAATTATTAAATAATTTTTCTACAAACGAATACGATAGATTTCTGTCATAATCATCAAGCAACGCATCATAAATATCTTTTTCGAAACCTTTGCATTTACAATATTCATGCTCCAAATGAATTATCTGAGTTAATATCGGAAGAAATTCCGAATCATCTCCTGATTTCTTTGCAGCCTCCCACAAACCTCCCGCTTTTGCAGAAAGACGAGCCTTTTCCTTACGAAGCTTTTCCGGAATTTTCTGCTCCAATTCCACTATTCTTCTGATGTGTGCAATCTCATCATTTTGCAAAGCATTATCACCGGGAACATAACTTAATACATCTTCAACAAATTTTGGTTCTGTGAGTTTTTGATGTACAGCACCGGCAAGCCACGCAGCTTGCTCCGCACGATATGCATAACCGCCGTTGGGAAGATTCACCTCACAGTCCCAATCTAATACTTGTTCCAAATATTGTATCATCGTTATCGTTTTATATTGCTCAAGAATCTTTTCTGCCGTATTCATATTTTCCCTTATTAATTTAGTATAAATCAGTACGCACCGCGTTCTCGACGATTATTCGCATAAAAATTGAAGTTTTTCTGAAGATCTGCACCGCCCTGATATTTTTTCAAATCTCCGTGTAATAAAGAACTTAAAATCCCGAAAGTATCTTCTGCGACAGAATTATAATGTCCTGCTAACTTCCCGTCTTCTACTAAAACAAAATAATCATTTAAAAATAAAATCAAAGAAGTTATTACCGGAATTGAACCTACTTTCGATTGGTCACAAACATAAGAAGAAAAATTAGCTGATATTATTTTGTAACTTTTAAAAAGTTTATCTTCATCTACACCCAAGCTTTTTCTAAAACCGGTAAGTACCGTTGAAAGAACCAAATAATTTGACATAAAATCATAACTGGCAATCTCACAAACTGTATCTAAAAAATAATTCTTATCTGAAAAATCAGAAAAGAGCACTTCCAAACCTAATGCTGTGTTAGCCGTAGAATAATAATTTTTTGAAACAATAATATAACCAATCAATTGTGCAGCTTCTTTTTCGCAATCCGAAATATTCTTTTCCTTTATTTGGTTAAGTATTTCTTTATCAACTCGTTCCAACTCCTGAATTTTATTTGAGTCGATTAAAGCTTTTCGTACAACCCCCATGTTTTGTACCCATGTCAATGCACTCTTTTTTTCCTCTTGTTTTTTTTCCTCACCAAACAAAATTGAACTGCAGATAAACAAAACAGACATAATCAAACATAGCTTTTTCATTAATTTCCCCTTAATTTCCTAATTTAAAAAGTCAGTATACAATATCTTATCTATAAAACCATACGGTTATATATTTTAAAAAATCATATATGCGAATCGGCAATTTCATTGAAAAAAGGAAATTTTTATAACCCTAAACTGAAATAAATTACACAAAATATTTTTCTCCCCCAAAAAAATAATTTTTAAATTAAACCATTCCCCCCTTTGTTCGAAAATAAACTTGCTAACAATTAAAATTTGTGCTAGTTTGCCAACAGTCTTTTTCGGTGCCAACCAGCCGTAAAAGCTGTGTGAAATTCCGGTAATCCCGTTACATTTTATTGGATTTTCAAAAATGACAGGAGTTAAAATGAATCACTTTAAAACTTACAATGTTACAAAAAAAGATATTCAGAAAAAATGGTATCTTATCGATGCTGCTGGCGTTTCTATGGGACGTGTTGCTGAAAGAGCAGCTTATATTTTAAGAGGAAAACACAAAGCTATTTATACACCACACCTTGATACCGGTGATAACGTTATTATTATTAATGCAGAAAAAGCTGTAATGACAGGAAACAAAGGTTCTGATAAAATGTATTACAGACACTCAGGATATCCGGGCGGACTTACAGAAAATTCTTATGACAAAGTTATGGAAAAGAAACCTACTTACCCTATGGAACAAGCTATTAAAGGTATGCTTCCACATGGACCTTTAGGACGTGAATTATTCAGAAATGTAAGAGTTTATGCTGGTGCTGATTATAAACAAGTTTCTCAGAACCCTGAAAAACTGGAAATCAAATAATTAAGGAGACATGAATGGGTATTGCAAAAAAAATTGGAAATAAATATTTTGCTACAGGTAGAAGAAAAACTTCAGTAGCCAGAGTAGTTGTAGTAAAAGGTAAGGGAGAAATTAAAGTAAACGGAAAAACTCTTGCTGATTTCTTCCCTGTCGGAACTTACGACATGATTGTAAAACAACCTTTAGTTGTGACAAACAGCTTAGAACAGTACGATATTTCTATAAATGTTTACGGTGGTGGATTAAGCGGACAAGCTGGTGCAATTCGTCATGCAATTGCAAGAGCTTTGGATTTAATTGACAATACGAACAACCATAAACCTTTAAAGAGTTTGAAACTTTTAACTCGTGACCCAAGAATGGTAGAAAGAAAGAAATTCGGTCAGAAAAAAGCAAGAAAAAGATTCCAATTCTCAAAGAGATAATTTGTATCTTTTATATATCAAAAAAGCGACAGTTTTATACAACTGCCGCTTTTTTTTATGCTCTTTTAATATTCAAAAATTACAACAAAACAAATAATTCAAATTGATAATGTTTACTTTCTGATAAGATTAAAGAAAAAGTTCATCAAGCAACACAAATAAAAAAAGCCATATACATTTTCTCTGTATATGGCTTTTTGAAACTCACAAACAAGTGTGTGTGAAAGTTTTTATCTTGCATATTCTATAAATCTGGTTTCTCTTATCGCAGTAACTTTTATTTTACCAGGATAACGAAGCTCAGCTTCAATTTTCTTTGCAATTTCCTTAGCAATTTCTGCTGCGGTTCTTTCATCAGTTTTTACGTTGTTTAAAACAACTCTGACTTCACGTCCTGCTTGAATTGCATAAGCTTTTTCAACACCTTCAAAACTTTCTGCTAATTTTTCCAAGCTTTCCAGACGCTTAATATAACCTTCAATACTTTCTCGTCTCGCTCCAGGACGGCTTGCACTGATTGCATCTGCAATTTGTACAATAACCGACTCTAAACAAGTAGGCTCTACATCTCCGTGGTGACTTAAAATAGCATTAAGAACTTTTTCGGATTCTCCGAATTTCTTAGCCATTTCATAACCAGCTTCTGTATGACTACTTTCTCCATCCGTTGTGGCACCTTTTCCAATATCATGAAGCAACCCGGCTCTCTTAGCCAAAGCTACATCACACCCCAATTCTGCTGCCAAAACACCGGCAATTTTAGCAACTTCAATAGAATGATAAAGAACATTTTGTCCGTAACTAGAACGATAATAAAGCCGTCCTAATGCAACCATTCCCTCCAAAGGTAAACCATGAATACCAAGAGACATTGTTGTCTTTTCACCTTCATCAAAAATCGTTTCATTAACTTCATTGATAACTTTATTGACAACTTCCTCAATTCTGGTTGGATGAATTCTTCCGTCAGCAACAAGTCGACTAAGAGCGATTTTTGCAATTTCACGTCTTACAGGGTCAAAACAAGAAATTACTACTGCTTCTGGAGTATCATCAATAATAACATCAACACCAATAAGAGTTTCTAATGCTCGAATGTTTCTTCCTTCTCTACCAATAATTCGACCTTTCATCTCATCATTAGGGAGAGAAACGCTCGCCACCGTTACTTCAGAAGTTACTTCAGAAGATACACGTTGCATGGTTGTTAAAAGAACTTCTCTTGCCTTTTTAGTTGCAGTTCTATTTGCTTCCTCTTCTATCTTAGTAATAAGATGATGAGCATCTTCTTTTGCTTTACCTTCCAATTCCTTTATAAGAATTTCTTTAGCCTGCTCAGAAGACATACCTGCCAACTTTTCAAGATTTTGATGCCAAGTTTCTATCAATTTAGAAACTTCATTTGACTTGGCTTCACATTCTTTTTCTTTCACGCCGACATCAAAGACCTTTTTTTCAAGATCTTCAATTTTTTTCTCCAGTTGTTCCTCTTTCTGAGTTACTCTACGTTCATATTTTTGTAACTCAGCTCTTCGCTCTCTAGTTTCTCGCTCAAAACTATTTCGTTCTTGAATCATAGAATTCTTTGATTCCAGCAGAAGTTCTTTTTTCTTAGATTCCGCTTCCAATTCTGATTCTCTTAAAATAATTTTGGCTTTGTTTTCCGCTGAATTAAGGTCAACTTTACCAATTATCATTCTAATAATAAATCCGGTTAGTCCGCCAATAAGGATGGAAACAAGACTGACTATAACATAAACCATAATCTTGCCCTCCATTCATATTTCATCCATAGTAGAAGAATCATGAAGCATTGTCAAGTTTCATTTACATTTATGTATAAAAATAATCACAAATCAAATTTTATCCTTTATACACACCAAGCAAATCTTAACGATTACTTACATTCAAATTTTATACATCTTATTCAATTTCTTTGATTCACAAATAAACAAAGAAGGTTTCATATTTACAAAGAAAGCGTTTTAGAGCATATTGTGCTTTTATTAATTTCATAAAAAAATAAAGGAAAATTATCGTGAATCCGTCAGTCGTACTGGGAAAAGTTCTTGTTTTATTTTTGTTATTATTAGCCGGTTTTATTGCACGAAGATTAAAAATCTTCGACAACACAACAACTCGCGGAATTAATAACATCATTTTAAAAGTTACGCTTCCCGCATTAACCATAGTTTCCATGCAAATGAATTACAATGCTTCCCTTTTGATAGAAAGTGCACAATTATTATTTATTTCAATCAGTGTATATGCAGCTTCTTTTTTTATCGCGTTGATAATTCCTTTTATTCTCAAACCGCACAACGGCGAAAGAGGAGTTTTTCAATTTGTCACGATTTTTTCCAACGTCGCATTTATGGGGTTCCCGGTCGTAAAATCTGTATTCGGAGAAGGTGCGTTATTTTACGCTGCGATTTACAACCTTCCGTTCAACTTTTTGACATTCACACTCGGTGTAATTCTTTTAATGCAAGACAAAACTTTTTCCCGTACATCGGAACCGGGCAAGAGTTACCACATTTCAATCTCGCAAATATTAAATCCGGGCGTCGTTTCGGTCATCATCGGTTTTGCTTTATTTGCGATGAATATTCACCTACCGCAAGTAATAAAAGAACCGATGGAACTTCTCGGTGATGTAACAATTCCGATGTCAATGTTCGTAATCGGTGCAATTTTAGCTCAAAACAGTCTGACAAAAGCATTTACAAATTGGCGACTCTATATTCTGTCCGGACTGCGGCTTCTGGTTCTGCCTTGTATTTTATGGTTAATATTGCGCAATTTTATCGACAATAAAATGTTTTTGGGAGTAATCGTACTTATCTGCGGAATGCCGGCAGCTGCAAGTACTCCTATACTGGCTCAAGCTTACGGCGGAAACTGCGAGACAGCAGCACAATCTGTTTTTTTATCTACAATGCTTTCTATCTTTACTATTCCGCTTTTAGCATTGCTTCTGGTATAAAAAAAGGTACCTCGTTTATCTACAAGGTACCTTATGATTTTTTAATCTAATATTAACGAATCAAACGCAAAAATTCGTTTCGTGTTCTTACATCAGACTTAAACACGCCACGCAATGAATTTGTAATAGTAAAACTATTTTGTTTCTGCACGCCACGCATCATCATGCAAAGATGTGAAGCCTCTATCGTTACTCCGACTCCCAAAGGTTGCAAAATTTCTTGTACAGCATCGGCAATCTGAGTTGTAAGTCGTTCCTGAACTTGCAAGCGTCGAGCAAAATGATCTGTAATTCGTGCAAACTTAGAAAGTCCCAAAATCGACTTGTTCGGAATATAACCGATATGACATTTCCCATAAAACGGTAACATATGATGTTCGCATAATGAATAAAATTCTATATCACGAATAACTACCATTTCATTGTCTTCTGCCTGAAAAACAGCTCCGTTAATTATATCCTCAAGCTTTTCTTCATAACCTTTTGTGAGAAATTTCAAAGCTTTAGCCGCACGCTCAGGAGTTTTCAAAAGTCCTTCACGCTCCGGATTCTCGCCGATTTGCGTTATTATTTGAGTAATTAAATTTTCCATAATATAAAACTCAGCCTTTATTTAAAATCTTAGGAACAGCATAATAACCGTCAAGATAATTTTTTGTATACTTTCTTAACTGACTGGCAGACAATCCATTTTCAATTTCATCTTCATCAATTACATTTTTCTCATCAAAAACACTTTCCCTGTCACCGACAGAACTTGTATCAAGTTTCGCAACTGATTCTACATAACCAAGAATATCATTCATCTGACCGACAAATTTATCCTTATCATTTTCACTGATTTCAAGTCTTGCCATATCGCAGATTCGATCAATTGTTTCTTTATTAATCATCAATAAACTCCATTTTCTTAGCTTCATAATTTAAAATTACTTCTGCTTGTGAATAATCAAAAAAATCTATACTTGCCAAATAATATTTTCCGGCGTTTCTAACTTTCAAAATTCTTCCGCTGCCGTAATCACGATGACGTACCATACGACCTTCGACAAATTCAGAAAATTTTTCAGATGTAGTATCACTTTTATTACTTTTTATCAACTCCAACAATTCATTCGGAATCTCCGCCAAAAATGATGACGGCGGATTCATGCAGCGATGTCCGTGTAAAAAGCGTGACTTTGTATAACACAAATAAAGCTCTTTTTTTGCTCTGGTAATCGCAACGTAAAACAAACGCCGTTCTTCTTCATCATCGCAATATTCCATCAACGATGTACCGTGAGGAAAAAGATCTTGTTCCAAGCCGGAAATAAAAACATTTTCAAATTCCAAACCTTTTGCATGATGAACAGTCATTATTTTTACTGTGTCCTCATCGTCTATCTTATCACTCTGACTAATCAAAGCGTTTTCTTCAAGGAAAGAAGTAATATTTTCCAGCCCCGGCTCAACATCAGCCAAGCCGTTAACAAATTCTTTTATATTATCAACTCTGTCCGTTCCGTCACATTTATCGATATTGGAATAATATTCGATAACTCCGAGTTTTTCCAAATATTCCGCAAAAACTTCTTGCACACTTCCCGTAGAAAACTGCTTTTCGAAATCAAAGAAAATCGCCGCCAAATCTTGTAACGCTTTAAGAGTTTTACCTTTTAATCCGCTAGTTGCAACATTATTCAACGCATTATAAATATTTCCGCCGTATCGGCTATCTGCAAATTCCAAAAAAGTTTCCAAAGATTTCTTGCCGATTCCTCGTGCAGGTTTATTAACAAAACGTGAAAACGCCAACGCATCAAAAGTATTAGAAAACCAGCGTAACAGCAAAAGAACGTCTTTTATTTCTTCACGTTCGTAAAAACTCAAACTTCCGATTACAACATAAGGAATTTTCCCTCGTCTGAAACTTTCTTCTATCGCACGAGTTTGAGCATTTATTCGCACCAAAACTGCCGTTTCTTTCAAATCATAACCACAAGATTTTATCTCGTTGGCAATGTAATCGCCTTCTTCATTTTCGTTCTCATTTTTTGCCAAACGAACTTTAGAACCTGCTCCTTTAGCCGAAAAAAGAGTTTTCCCCAATCGTGAAGTATTATTAGAAATAACAGCATTCGCTGCATTCAAAATATTTTCCGTAGAACGATAATTTTCTTCCAGTCTCACAATTTCAGTGTCCTGATATTTCTCCGGGAAATTAAGAATCAATTCAACGTCAGCTCCGCGAAATCTATAAATAGACTGGTCTTCATCACCGACAACTACAAGCGAAGTTTTATCTCCGCAAAGTAATGACAAAAAACGCTCCTGCGACATATTTGTATCTTGATATTCATCCACAAGAACGTGCAAATAACGATTATGATAATAATCTGCGACTGCTTGATTATTTTCCAGAATTCTTACACATTGAAAAATTAAATCTTCGAAATCAAACGCATTATAATTAATTAAAGCTTTGTTATATTCTTCATAAATCTCAAGAAAATTAGGATTGTCAGGTTGTTCCGTTACGGCTTCTAAATTTTGCTTATAACGTTTCACCCATTTCTTCAAAACTTTTAAATCACTTTTTTGAACACCGTATTTTGCCGCTGTCAAATCAAGCAAGTGATTCGAATCATGGTCGTCATAAATTACAAAGTTATCTTTACGCCCCACACATTCTGCATAACGCCGTAAAAAAGTAGCACCGAAAGAATGAAAAGTTTTCAACAGCAAACCGGGACGTTCCCCGATAAATGAAAAAACACGCTCTTTCATTTCACGTGCAGCTTTATTTGTAAATGTTAAAGCTAAAATCTGTCCGGGATGTACTTCTTCATTTTGCAAAAGATGTGCGATTCGTGTCGTAATCGTTTTAGTCTTCCCGGAACCAGCACCGGCTAAGATAAGAAGATGTTTAGATTCACTCAAAACCGCATCCATTTGGCGTGGATTGAGCCCCATCATAAAGTCGTTCATTTTCCCTCCGGTAATACTTTTTATAAAACTAATTATTTACAGATTGTATCCCGTAGAAATCTTTTCCGTTCAATCTTAGGATTTCGACATCTATCATTTCTCCGGGAACTGCATTAGCACTTTCAACAACTGTCAATCCGTCAACATCCGGAGCTTGTCCCCAAAAACGCCCGATACAAAGTTCTTCATCAATGCGTTCTTCAATCAAAACCTCAACTCTTTCTCCGACAAATCTTTCAAGTCTCGGTAATGCAATTTCTTCCGAAACTTCCATTAATTTATCAAGTCGTTTTTTAGCTACATTCTTTTTTACTCTGTTCGGCAAATCATAAGCCGGCGTATCTTCTTCCGGAGAATAAGCAAACGCCCCAACCCATTCCATTCCGGCACGTTTTATAAATTCCAAAGATTCTTCGGCATCTTCTGCTGTTTCTCCCGGAAATCCGACTATAAATGTAGAACGAATTACTGCATCCGGAAAACGCTGTCGAATACGTTCAAGTAAACTAAGATAAGTTTGTGAATCTCCTTTACGCCCCATCTTCTGTAAAATATTTTTGCTTGCGGATTGAAACGGCAAATCAAAATAAGGTACGAAATGACGAAGTTTGGTCATTCTGTCAAGCAAATCGTCCGTAATATGATCAGGATGCATATACAACAAACGCATTCTGATACCATCAGAAAGTTTATCATCAATAGCTTCCAGTAAATCTGCAAGCTTACTTTCACCATAAATATCCTTTCCGTAATTTGTTGTATCTTGACTGATTACATTCAATTCCTTTAATGTTCCGGGTAATAATAATTCCAACTCTTTTAGAATTACTTCCATCTTTCTGGAATGAAGCTCCCCTCTGATTAACGGAATAGCACAATATGTACAATGATTAGAACAACCGTCACTGATTCGTAAGTACGCAGACCCCGGAAAACCGGAAACTTTACGATCCAACAGATTATCATCCGCCATTTGCGGAATCTCAACACGCTTTGACGGTTGTTTATTTAAAAAAGTGTCTTCCACAATATCTGCAATTTTCGAAATATCTCCGATTCCGAAAATTACATCTATTTCATCATCACCAAATTCTTCTTTTAACGCGTCATGGTATCGTTGAGCAAAACATCCTGCTGCCACAACGATACGACATTTACCGCATTGTTTTTGTTTTATCGCATCACAAAGAACATCAATTGCTTCTTTCTTTGCACTTTCTATAAAACCGCAAGTATTTATAATAATACAAACAGCTTCTTCGGAATTATCAACTAAATTCCAACCGTGCTGCTCTAAAAGAGCAGCCATTTTTTCGGAATCGACTTGATTTTTTGCACAACCTAAAGATTCAATATAAACTGTTTTTTCTTTCATACCATTAATTCAATGAACTCATTTGTAATGAGTAATTACCATTGTTTTTAGTCCAACCGATAATCTTCACGTCAACTTTACCTTTTTCTCCGAGAACAACTCGTTTGTTATACTCTGAAAAATCAGCATTTACGGCTCCGGCATCCGACATCCACAAAAGAACACGTTCATTTGCCTTTAATTCTAAAACAGCACCAACCTTATAAGTCTTTTCTACTTCCGGATTTTTATCTATTTGATATTTCAAATATGCCATTTCAGAAAATGAAATCATTAGTGAAATTTCTGACTTGCTTGCTTTTTCACCGATAACCTCGATTGTATCCGGTAAAAAGAATTCACTGTCAATACTGCTGTCACTCCAAAGAGAATTAGCAATTCTTTTTAAACCGATAGTAGCATTTTTATCTGTCCAGAAACTTAACACAATTTCCAAATCTTCTTTTCCGTCGCCGTTTACATCAAACTTATTTGTAAAACCGTTCGCTATAAGAAATTGCTGTCTGTCTGCCGAACTTTTCAATATAACAGTCGGCTCTAATTCTGACACCCAAATAGAATATGTTTTTTCATCATCCAATTTAAAGCTTATTTTCTCATCTTTTTTAACTGTAAAATTATCAGCTTCAGCTTCAAATGTAAAAACTTTAGACTTACTGTCTTCAGTTGTTTCTACCTGAGCTTTCTTTTTTTCCTTTACCAAAAGATTCTTTTTCTTTTCAGAACGAGCCTTTTCTTTTTCTGTTTTAACTTCTTCTTTTGTCTTTACGGCTGTATTTGCAACTGTCGAACGCATAGCCACGGCAATAGCACCAATACCGACAACTACAGCAACCAAAAGCATTACAATTAAAACAATCAGCAACATTTTTGAGAAAAATGCTTTTGGTTTAGGAATCAAAAGCTCTGTAGGTGACGGCATTTCTGACATTTTTATTCTTTCATAACGTGAAATTAAATCAGACGGATCAAGCCCTAAATATTCTCCGTAATTTCGCAAGAAACCTTTTAGATAAGCTTCTCCCGGAAAAGAAGAAAAATCATCGTCTTCTATTGCAATAATAAATTTTTTCATAATGAAAGTATCTTCAATTACTTTATCGATAGTCAGCTTTTTCCCTTCTCTGACCTGTTTTAAATATAAGCCCAATGGTTCCATCAATTAGTCCCCTTGATTTGATATAAAATTATTAACTGTATTTGCATGTGCCGGAGGATCATACTCAAACTTTAAATCCGCAATCCCCGGATTAACTTTGTAATCATCCAATTCAAAGATTATCTTTTTATATGCAGCCGTAATTCCTTCAACTTTACGAATTAATCCGTTTGGCTCTACCGTTAAATAAATCACGTTAAAACCATTTTGGCTTGAACGCCAACGAATTAATTTAAATTTATAAACACTGCTTACATTACCGTTTTTGTCCGTGTATTCCTGCAATGTTTTCGCATCTTGATATTCTATTGCATAATCTTTTAAAAATCTGTCAAAACCTACAGCTTCCAAAAGAACATTCTGCTCTTTCACCACGATTTTACCGTTTTCGTCTTTTTCTTTTTCCTTTGCAAGAATATCTTGATGTAAAGTCACATTCATATTGTCAATATAAACCCAAAATTCATAACCGTTAGTACATAAAACTTGACCTTTAGGTTCGGTAAAATCTATTCTCAATTTTTGAGGATTTTTGAACCATAAATTCCCGGTCTGAACATCTTTTTCTTGTGTCCATGTAACCTTAGCTTCATAATCTTTTATTGTTGTTTTATAAGTTTCCGATATGGACGCCAAAAGATCTTTAGCTCCAAGCAATTGTTCCTGTGCATTTAATTGGCAAAAAACACAACTCAACAGAAAACAAAAGAAAAGTTTCGCTTTCAAAACAGAACCTCACTCTTTTTTTTATTTTTTAAGAAGAAGCTAAAATCATATCCGATTTTTCCACTTCAGCTTATTTACCTTTATTAATGGCACTCTTTTAAAATTTTACATTACCTTTTGTCAAGTATAGAACACCTTTATTAATCCCAAAGGAAAAACGTAAAACTTGCATATATACAAAAAAGCCGGACTGCTCGGTAATTTACCTCTGAGCAGTCTCAGCCAGTCAAAATTAATTAACTTTAATATAATGTCGGTCTATAAAACCTATTCTGGAACGACTTAAATTCACATATTGCGATTCAGGATAAACATCCAAAAGCTCTCGATAAAAACGTTGTGCTTCCTTAAATTCCGGATTTTCCTGCAATTCCAAAGCATACGCCAAATAGAACATTGCTTTATCCTCACCGTTACCTGCCGGATACAAACTTAATACGGTTTTGTAAGTTCTGATTGCTTCGGTATAATTTTTGACATTAAAAAATAAATCACCCAATGTTCTGTACAATTTTTGAGTACAATCTTCACTTACACTTTTAGATAAACCGCGTTCATAAACAACATTTATCGCCTTATCAAACTCTTTTTGTTCTTTCAACAGATGAATATATTCGATAATCGCATCATCATAAAAAGGATTCCCTTCTTCTGCCAAATTCTTTTGATAATATTCCATCGCATTTTTTGTATTTCCGGCTTCTTTCATTGAATGAGCAGCCTTATACAAAAGTTCACTGTCTACAATATTTTCGTCTATCAACTTCTTATAATATACAGAAGCCTGTGCAAAATTTTCATCCGCAAATAAATGGTCTGCAAGAGTTTTTCTGTAATCATCGATTCCTTTTGATTTACTTGCCTTTTTTGCTTTAGGAGCATTCTTTTTATTATTTTCTGCAGTTAATAAAACCGGTTTTATATCAACGGAATAAACACGAATTTCATGACGATTTTCATCTTCATTATAGCGAGTAAATTTAATCTGTTCAGTCCCGGCATTACCGTTCTTTATTCTGAAAGTCGTATTACCGTCTCTATTATTTTTTCGTTCCAAAAGCTTCATTGCATTATGATTCATTGAATCTATTCGCCAACCGTCACCTTGCATTCTGATAATTGTTTCCTGATTTTCCAATCCTGAAATTTTTTCTTGCGGATAAACAAAATCCGGTTTCATTTCAAAATCTTCAACTTCTTCAAGTTCTTCCGGCTCTCCGACTTGCGGATAAACTACCGAAACTTTCATTTCCGGAAAAGCTTTTTTCGCAGAAACTGCTTTATTTTCCGCAGCAGGCATTTCTATTTTATTCACAGAAAGTATCTCATTTAAAGCAACATTCTGTTCTTCCGTTTTTTTTGCGGCAAATGCAACTTCCGGAACAGATTCTGTCGATAAAATCGGTTTTTGTTGAATTTCAACATACTGTTGAGTTTTAACATCTTTTTTTATTTCAACAGGATTTTCTTCTTTCTTAGAAGCTTTCATTTCGACAACATCAGAAATTACTTTTTCCTCAACAGCTTGTTCTGTTTCTGCATTTTCCGTTTTGTCATTCATTGCTTTTACTACAGTATCCGGATTGGCAAGCGGAGAAAGAAAACTTCCCGGCAATCCGAAAGGAGTCACAGAATTTCCCAACGCAATTTCTAAAGGTTTAGGCTCAGACAACAACATATTTTCATCATCTGAAACTTCTGCAATTTCAATATCTGCAACAATTTCTTCATCTGACAATTTTTCTTCTTTTGCAATTTCGCCCAAAGTCTCTTCCGCAATTTTAGGTAATGAAATAATCTGTGCTAAATACGCATTTTCCTGAATAGTTGCTTCCGATTTAATCGGCTCAACAGAAATTGCCGGTAAAACCGCAAGTTCAGTTTCATAATTTTCAAAAGTAGACACAGAAGGTTCAGCTGTTACCACTTCATTATTAAAAACTGACTTTCCGTTATAACCGAGCAAACGTTCTTCTAAAACAGTCATTGTCGGTCGCTCTACGTTAGAAATATCAGCTTCAGTAATTTCTGTTTCTACAGATTCACCGTTTTTAATTTCTTCAGCTCTTTTTAATGTAAAAAGTACGCTTCCGCCGTTACCGGAAATATTTTCGCTATGTGCAATTTCTTCTTGATTAATCGCAGCTTCGATTTCTGATTCTTCCTCAGCAATCTCTTCCTGAAACAAAACTCCCGGAACATCAAACAGTTGTGCTGTAAGACTTTCTGTTTCCAAAAAAGCTTCCGGTTGTACATTTTCAGTCTGATTTAAACCTTGTGTTAATTCGTCATTTTCCACAGAGTCGGTCGTATTATCGACTTGGTTAGATTCCTCAAGCGGATTTGATAAAGATTCCGCCTGATTTTCCGCTGATTTTTTTGATGTGTTATTTTCTTTGTTTGAGTCTTTTACTATTGCATTTTTTGTACCGGCACAAGAAATCACTGCTCCCGTACAAAAAACGACAAGTAAAACAGTGATTATCCCGCCTAATCTTTTCACTATTTTCTCCTGCGTTCAAAGTTAAAACTACAACTGTCGTTTATTGATTGCTCAATAATCTTGTTGTATTCATCCATGATAAGATTAGTATCGGCAAGGTTATAATTATTTAAAGGGTACATTTCGATATAATCTGCAAAAAACTGCTCCTTATCGGATACGGGATAAGCCACAGCTCCGTTGAGTAAAAATAAAACTTCTTCATTTAATACTCCGGCTTTTACTTCTCTTGCCGGAGAAACTTTTTGTTTCTTTTTTTTACTTACAGCTTTTTTTTCGACCTCAACATTTTCATTTTTTACCTGTTCTTCAGCCTGAGCAAACTGCTTTTTTCGCTGTCCGCTTTTTACCGCATGATGAGTTATCGAAGCTGCACAAAACAACACGATTAACAATGAAGCAAAAATAATTATAATTTCACGCTTATTTCGATAAATAAAATAATCGTCCTTATGCTTAGGAAAGACATCACTTTTTACTACCGATATTTTAGATTTACCGTGATGCCACAAATCAGAGAATTTTTTCAATAAATTTTGCAGAAACAATTTTCGATACCCCCATAGTTTCTTGAGTTACACCGTACATTACATTTGCGGCAGACATAGTTTTTTTATTATGCGTAATCATTACAAACTGGCTTTGGTCTTTAAAATCCTGAACCAACTCTATAAAACGAGTAACATTAGCTTCGTCCAACGCTGCGTCAATTTCATCCAGCAAACAAAACGGCGACGGTTTTACCATAAAAGTAGCAAACATCAACGCAATTGCCGTCATTGTTCGCTGTCCTCCGGAAAGAAGCGTAATACTTTTTCGAGTCTGTCCCGGCGGCTGCACTTCTACATCAATACCGGTTTCAAGAAGATTTTCCGGTTCCGTAAGTAAAATATCAGCCTTTCCGCCGTTAAATAACTTAGAGAAAATCATCTGAAAATTCTTTCTGATTTCCACATAAGTTTTTTCAAACATCTCTTGAGACTTTCCGTTAAGCTCATTTATTATAGTAAGCAAATCATCTTTACCTTTTTGCAAATCTTCTAATTGTGACATAAGTAAATCATAACGTTCTTTCAACGATTCGCATTCCTGCATTGCCGCCATATTTACTTGCCCCAATGACATCATGTCATTTTTTATTCCGGAAAGAGTTTCTCGGATAACGGAAGCTTCTCGCCCGGTGTTATATTTTTCGGAATTCTCATATTCCTTTAAGTTAATGGAAAGATTGTCGTACGCATTTCGATAAATCTCGCTAATTGTCGTATCTACTTCCGCAAGTTTGAGCTTCAATTCTTCGATTTCCGCTTTCTTTTTTAAGAAAGACTCGTTTATATTACGCATTCTCAACTGCTGTTGAGACATCTTTTCACTTTCCGATTGAATCAAATTGTCCAATTCTTCAATACGTTCTTCTATCTTCTTTTTCTTGTTGCGTTCGGTTCTCAACAAACCGTCAAGTTCGTCAATTTCATATTGAACTTCTTCAAGCTCTTCGTTACGAGATTTTATTGTTCGTTCAATTTCCGATTTCTGTGCAATATATTCATTTTTAATCTTTGTAATACGCTGTATTTCACGGTCAAAAGATTTTTGTTTTTCCAATAACGACGAATAAATTACTTTTGCTTCTTCCACAAGCTTTCTGTAATTTTCCTTTTGCTCTTCTTTAGTTTCAGAATTTCGTTCCAAATTCTCAATTTCAATTCTGTAATTATGCATACGTTTATCGTACTCTGCGATTTCCTGTTCTGTCTTACGTTTTCTCTGGATAATACCTTCCGGGCTGAAAATATCATTCATAAAGATTTCAGTCGCTTTCACATACTTATTTACATTTTCGCCGGCGTGTCCGAGTTTTTCTTCCAAATCTTGCAAATGTTTTCCGAAATCTTCCAACTGCTGAAAAAACGCACTGCTGTCTGACGGAATATTTCTAATCTTCAAAACATCTTCCAAAAATTGACGACGAGTTCTGAATTCTTCACGTACTCTCGGAATATCATGGCCGACACTTTCCTTTAGCGTCATAATTTCACGAGAATTCATATCAAAAACATTTAGCGACTCTTCAATCTTTACAATCAAAGCGTCTGTAATTTCCTTTAAATGACCTCGTTTACTTGCCTGTTCCGCAGCTAAATCTTTTATCAAACCGTGTAATGATTTGATTTGCTCATCATTTTTTTTCAAATCTATGTCAATTTGCGAAATCATTTCGTTATGACGAGAAATATCCTTTTCAATACTGCTGATTTTTGAAACTGTATCAAAACGTTCATCATCAACAGCCGCCAGTTCTTCATCAGTATCGGCAATCGTTTTATCCAATCGACCGAGCTTTTCTTCATCGGTACGTAATGAACTGGAAATTGTCGCCTCTTTATCACGTAAAGCAGCATTTTTTACATTCAAAGCTTTGATTTCTCCGTCAGTTCTTTCTATCTCACGATGTCTGTCTATTTTTTCCTGTTCCAAATTATTAACCGCAATCATTTTTTCCGAAACGTCAGATTGCAAGCTGTCTATTTCTTCCTGAATCGCCGCTAATTCATCGTCGACTTTTGACTGTTTGCCGGCAAAACGGTCTTTTATATTTTTTTGCAACATAAGTCTGTTGATTCCAAGCTCGATTTCCAAATCTCGCACGCCGTCTTTAAGTTCCATATAACGTTGAGCTTTATCAGCTTGTTTTTTCATTGATTCGTATTGTTTGGAAACCTCAGAAAAAATATCTTGAGCACGAACAATATTTTCATTCGCACGATTAAGGTTATTTTCTGCTTCATGTTTTCGTGATTTATATTTTGTAATTCCGGCAGCTTCTTCGATAATATAACGACGGTCTTCCGGCTTATTGGAAAGAATCATATCGATTTTTCCCTGTTCCATAAATGAATACGCCGACTTACCAACTCCGGTATCAAAAAAAAGCTCATGAATATCCTTCAAACGAACTTTTTCTTTATTGATGTAATATTCATTTTCACCGTCTGCATAAATTATACGAGCAACTTCTACTTCATTAAAATCCAACGGCAACAACCCGTTTTCATTTACCAATGTCAAACGAACTTCGGCACGTCCCAAACCTTTTTTTTCGGTAGTACCTTTAAAAATAACATCCGTCATATTGTTTGCACGCAAAGATCGATTTTTTTGTTCTCCCAAAACCCACTTTAATGCATCTACAATATTTGATTTACCGCAACCGTTAGGTCCGACAATTGCCGAAATCCCTTTATCAAATTTTATCTCCGATGCTTCACAAAACGATTTAAAGCCATTAATAGTAAGATTCTTTAAAAACATACCCCGCCCATTGCCGCAAAAAATATCAGAAGAAAATTGCTCTCCTGTGTCTCATCTACATTTAAATTACGTAAAATGTAAATTCCCTTTTCCTTTTATCGGTAAGAAAAAAAAGTTCTTAATTGTCGACTTTTGAAAAAAGTTTTTACCATGAAAAAAATAAGTTGTGATTATCATTGATAAATTACAAAATCTCATCTATACATTTGCAACATGAGAAATTACTTTAAATATTTGATTATTTTTATGTGCGTTCCTTTCCTTTTCAACTGTATTAATCAAAAAGAAGCTGAAAAAAATCTTACTTATCAATCCGTTTCGATGGAAGAAGGTTTAAAAATCATGTCAGAATCTTCTGATTATATTTTGCTGGATGTTCGCAGCTTAGATGAATTTGCTTCCGGTCATATTCCGGGTGCAGTTTTATTTCCGCACGATAATATTAGCGAGCGAACATGTGAAACGATTTTACCGAATAAAGAACAACAAATCTTTGTTTATTGCAGAAGCGGTCGCCGCAGTAAAATTGCAGCACAAAAACTTATTGATTTAAAATATGCAAATATTATCGAAATCGGCGGAATCAACGACTACAACGGCGAACAACAAAACTAAAGCTTTCTTCAAAGCTTTTCAAACCACGTGGGTTTAAAGTTCCTTTTGCCGGCATAGCCGGCGAGTTATGGTCGTTTTGGGGACAAAACTTTTCTAAAACTTTGCAAGGTTTGGAGCTTTATTTGCCGGCATAGCCGGCGTTAAAATGCAACTTTGGTTTAAAGTTTTATAAACCAACTTAGGTTTAAGGCTCTTTTTGCCGGCATAGCCGGCGTTAAAATGCAACTTTGGTTCAAAGTTGGTAGAAGTTAGAGGGTATTCTCTTTTTTGCGATGAAAAGAGAATACCCTCTATAACTCCCAAGAGAAAAGGACGCTCCTCTCGGTGAGTTCATTCTCATTTCTCATCTTCCCTCTTTCACCTTTCCGTTTTCCTAAAAAGAGCGTGCCGGCAGCCAAAGAGGAGAAAAGAAGCCAACTGCACGCCCAAAAAAATGTTTTTACTCCTATATATTATCAATAAATTTGACAGTTTTTTTTTTTTTTTTACATTCTCTTTGCTTTCTTCCAGCCTTTACTACACATAAGGAAAGAAGAAATCAAAGGAGTATTTACTATGGCAAACAACCAATGGCAGGTCTACTTACGACCGAACGCACTCACAAAAGACAATGACAAAGACTGTATCGCCGATGTTCACCTTAACGGTGCTACATTGACAAACGAAGACGTAGCGGAAAGAATCGTCAGCGAACGAAGCGAATACCGCAAGGACACAATCCTCAATATTCTTAACCTGCGTGACAATGCAGTAAAAGCATTTATCCAAGAATGCTCAAGTTTCCGTGACGGCTTAGTGCAAATCACGCCGAGAGTAAGCGGAGTTTGGGAAAATGAAGCAGCGAGCTTCGACCCAGCTACTCACAAACGCACGGTAGACCTTGTACCGACAGCAGATTTACGAAGCACACTTGACGGAATATCTGTGAAAGTAATGGGAGCTACATCAGCCTCTGCACGAATCACGGCGATTACTGACGGTGCCACAGGACTCAAAGACGGCACAATCACAATCGGCGACGACATCGTAATCGACGGCGAAAAAATCAAAATCACCGATGAAGCCGACCAAAATCAAGGAATCTTTATCGTGGACTCTACGGGAGCAGAACACAGAGTAACACGCCGACTGACAGTAAACAAACCGAGCCAAATAATCGCACGTGTACCGTCGACAGTACCTGCCGGAGCCGTAACCGTGAAAATCAAAACGAACTACAGCGGCGGAGCAAATCTCGCTTCGATACGTGAGATTACTTACAACTACGCTTGTAACGCAATCGATGATTAAGCATGAGAGGGGCTCTCATAGTACGAGTGAAGACGTTCTCATAACGGCATGAGAGAGATTCTCATAATGCTATGAGAGCATTTCTCATGCAGTTATGAGAGGTGTTCTCGTGGAGTGACGAACGTGAGCTAAGGTGAGTTCGCATTGCGAACGAACGAAGTTTTTCCCATCAGGAAAAAACGGCAAAAAGCTAAGTCGAACTCCCGGTCAAAAGAAAAAAACTTTCCGGAATGGAAAGTAAAAATAATCAAAACATAAAGGAGAAATAAGAATGAAAACAGCGTTTTTTATTTGTACATTGAAAGAAGCGGATTCGCCCGAACGAAAACGTTCTAGATATGTTCAAGATAATATACTTACTCCTGCTCTGGGAGATGACTTCAATATTTTATTACCAATTGATATTCCTCGAAATATCATTACAACTGATATAGTACATAATCTTAAAGAAGCCGATTTAGTTGTATGTGACATTACAGATTTAAATCCTAATGTTTTTTATGAATTAGGAATCCGCCACATGACTGGTAAACCTTGTATTATTTTGAGAGCAGGTAATTCTAAGGATTCGATTCCTTTTGATATAGGAGCAATGAATGTTATTGCATATCCATATCCAAATATGAATCCTATTTCAAAAGATATAGAATTAACAAAAAATGAGATACGGCAAAGTGTTGAGCATATTTTTAGAATATATGAACATAATAAATATTGTGAAAATATAGCTTTTAACAGAGAAGATAAAAAGGGACTTCATCTTCTCGGAAGACGAATAGACCCAAAAGTCCAAGATATAATTAAAACAGCATTTTCTAGAGCAACAGAGATTGATATTTTAAGCATGACAGGTGAAACATCTACCGAAGCATTAGATATTTTTAAAAATAACTTACTTAATACACAAAGTGCCAGAATCAGAATAATGGCGTTATCACCGGAATCAAATTTAGTTAAAGCTAGATTTTCGTATATCAGAAATGGTGATACAAAAGATTTCTTTGATAAAGCAACAGAAACAAAAAAGAAATATCAAGAACTAAAAGATACATTTTCAAATAATCTTGAATTTAAAAACGCCATGAACAGACAAGAAGCTTCTCTCTGTTTAAAATACTATGATGATATTCCGTATTTTTCCTATATCCGCTGTGACAACATTTTGTATATCGCATTGTATACAGCCACGGAAGTAACAAGGAATTCATTTGTATTTTATATAAATTCTGAATTAAATCCTGAAATATCGAATCAATTTATAACTCAATTTGAAAGAATTTGGGGAAGTCCAAAATCGAAAACAGTTCTTACTATAGACCATATATAATAATCAAAAAATAAAGGAGACAAATAAATGAGAAAACTAATCAAATTATTAGTAGTTACAATGTTGTTATTTTCCGTAATGGCTGTAAATGCAAAAGTCAGATATGAGGAAAAAGACAGCAAATGGACGTGTATCATCACATATAAAAATAACAAGATGTCAGCCGTGAACTGTATCGGAACAATGACAAATGACTGGGAAGAACCGGGCAAACCGATGGTAAGAAATGCACAAGGTGAATGGGAATATCGTTTTGTAATGGAAAAACCAATAGAATATTATAAGTTTTATAATCCTAATGATGGTCTGTATTTTGAAGATCCTGAAATGCCGGAATTTGTATTTAACTCATTCGGAACTAAAGACGGAGTATTAAGACATCCTAAAACAGTCAGTACAAGTATTACGCAAGTTAAAGGAACTCAAGAAATGCAACTTCCCTATGTCGCAGTTTCGACGTTTGATATAACAGCAGGGGCAGTAAACAGTGAAGAAGCAGATGCAATAACAGAACTGTTTATTGCAGAACTTGTTTCTACCGGCAAAGTAAATGTAGTAGACAGAGCGAACTTTGATAAGACAATCAAAGAAATGAAATTTCAAGCATCCGACTGGTCGAATAAAGAAAAGACAGTCGCTTTAGGTAATGCCATAAACGCAACAATGGTAGCAAGAGGACAAATAATCAAGCTAGGAAGCAGAATGTACCTTTCTTCTACAGTCATTGACTTGAAGACTGCGGTTGTACTCTCGTCCTCAAAAAAACAGTTTGGCTCTATAGACGATATCTTTGATTTGTTACCAACTTATACAAAAGATATAGTTGATGCTCTTTATACACCTATTATGGAAGAATTAAAAAAGACTTTGAAAATCGGAGACATCGGTCCCGGTGGCGGAATAGTTTTTTATATAGAAGGAACTCGAGCTTTGGAAGTAAGTGCCAATCTTGGGTCTCATGATTGGTATACAGCTTGTGAGGTAGCTAAAAGTTATAAAGGTGGCGGTTATGAAGATTGGTATCTTCCGACAAAAGAAGAACTAAACCTTATATATCAGAATTTGATAAAAACTGGATATTTAAAAGACTATAAATGGCATTGGTCGTCAACTCCGAATGGTAGCAATAATGCCGTGGGTCAAAGTTTTAGTGACGGTGGTCGCTACTACGCCAACTGTCATCTCCAATGCTTCGGCTGGCCCCATAAGGATTATGTACTTTCTGTTCGTGCTATTCGGGCTTTTTAATACAGAATAAAAGGATACAAAACATGAGAAAACTTTTATCAATTATCACAATAATTTTTGCAGTTACGGCTCTTTCCGCTCAGACTGTGGCGGTGTTCGATTTCGATTGCGACGACATCGCATTTTACGACAAGGTAGCTACCATGACAGATTTGCTTTGTCATCAGCTGGTGCAGGACGGCAACGTTACGCTTGTAGAACGCAAAAACCTTGACTATGTAAAACAAGAAATGAAGTTTCAGCTGGAAGGCTGGACAGACCCGGCGACAGTAAAGCAGGCAGGTAAAATGCTCAACGCCGATTGTATCATCGTCGGAAGCGTGGCGGCTTTAGGTTGTCCGCTTTATATCACGGCTCGCATGATAGAAGTGGAGACCGGCAAGGTTTTGCATTCGGCAAAGATTAGCCTGAACGTTTGGAGCGATTACGAAAGATTACTTCCTAAGTTTGCGGCAGACTGTGTGGCAAAAATACCGGTACCGGACTACTTTGCGGGAACATGGGAGACTACAATTTCTACAGACACAACAGATTACGAATACCAAATTAAATTGCAGCCGAACGGAAAATGTTCGGTAACAGTTACGACTTATAATATGGCAGGCAATGCGGTAACACAGACTGCCGGCGGAACATACAGCAACGACAAGGACTTTTTCCGTCTGAAAGTAAACTTCCGCCCGGCAACAATAGAAAACTTGCGTAAACTGGATTGGCGTAGCGTTTACGTCTTCAATGATGACAAATCATCTTTTAATATCCTTGTGCCGGCAGACAGTACAAGCACAACAGCCAATAGTCGTATAACACTCGTAAAGGTAGAATAAATAAAAAAAGTGCGGAGGTTTTTTCACCGCACTTTTTTTATGCCTTACGGCTTCGGCTATCGCCGGGTTTAAGGCTTTATTCGCAAGCAAAGCTTGCACAAAGCTTTATTGTTGTTCAAAAAACAACGAAGTTTTAAGGGGAATTTTTCTTTTTTGCGGATAAAAAGAAAAGTTCCCCTTACACCCCTAAAAGAAAAGAACGCTTCTGGCTTGGGGTAAAATATTCATTTATTGGAATAAGAAAGCTAAAGCAGGGCTTTAAAGTGCGGAGGTTTTTGGGCTTCAGCTTGCAGACTCGGTGAGTTTGCAAAGCAAACGAACGAAGTATTTAACGTCAGTTAAATACCAAGCGTAAGACTCGGTGAGTACATGAAACGTACGAACGAAATATTTACGCAGTTAAATACCGAGCGAAAGCAATCCGTGTGGCTTTCTCACTTTTCACCTTTCACTTTCCTCTTTTATTTTTCCGGTAAAACAACGGCGAACTTTCAAAATAATGACAACTGGGAAGATAAGAAAGTTTGCTGATGTGATTGCGTGATTTTATCTTCCGCCGTGATTGTTCCGCACAATATCGGCGACTGCGGGTCATGTAGGCGATAATTTTGTACTGCGGCGGCAAACTGACTGTTTGCATAACAATATCTACATCCGTGCGGACAGGTGTCATAAGTACCGATATCACGCCAAGGAAGACAGCCACAGTTCTCACGCAATGTCCCACTGCCGCTAGGCAACTCTACATTTTTTCCGGAAAGTTGAGACAGTGTTTGCGGAGTAAGACACGGAACTCCGGAAATTCCGAACATTGACAAATCAACGGCTTCCGCACATGATTGTAATTTTATATTGTAACGCTCGGCAATTTTTTCGAAATTATTTGCCAATGTAATTA
Source organism: Spirochaetota bacterium (assembly GCA_045133795.1). Taxonomy (GTDB): domain Bacteria; phylum Spirochaetota; class GWE2-31-10; order GWE2-31-10; family GWE2-31-10; genus RGIG8597. Next base: position 5,870 of record JBGUUT010000126.1, on the reverse strand, counting down.
TTTCCTTTTTACTCGGAGGCTGAGCTAACGGGAAATTACGAACAACTTTTTCATATTTATCAAGAAAACTTATCACACAAACATCCACGCTGCCGGAAAGTAAAGCCGCAATTTTTGCAAAAGTTCGAATGTGAAAATCAACATCATAATGTTTAAAAATAAAAATCGGATCATAACGCCATACAACATTTTTTCGTCCGATGGCATCAGACAAACCTCTCAATGCAGTCACTACAAATTGATAATCCGGAACTCCGGGCTCAACATCTGTTCCGTAAGGCGTAATCGTAACATGAAAATATAAATTAAAATCTGCAAGTTTACTTATATGAGGTAACAGCGGAGCCGGATTTTTACTGCAAAACATAATGCAATCTACAATTTCCGGTAAAAGACGATAACACGAAACCTGATGTTCATTATACGGATTCCTCACATAAACAAACTTTTCTCGAAAACGATTAAGAAGCCACGGAGTATACCATGCCGGAATATCTGTTCGTCCGCTTATATTGAGTATCATTTGAAATCAAAGAAATTATCCGGTAACGAAAAAATCTTATTGTTATTTTTCCGAGATAACGAAAATTCTCTTTTTATTACACGAATTACTTTCCCGCCAAAAATTATTTCTTCTTTCACGGCATTCTTGTGTTCGTCAAAAGTTTGCTTTCTGCATAACTGAAGTTCTTTATTCTCATCAAAAATCTGAATCTCCGAAAGCATGTCGCCGGAATAAACAAAAACCATTCGTTCCGATAACTTATTTTTATCATTAAATGTTTCTATCAAAATCGGATTTTTTTCATCTTCTCCAAACGTAAAAAGAGAATACGATTTTAACTTTTTTAAACCGTCATAAACATCTCGACGATACGGAGCTTTACTTTTTTCGTCATGATAAAGAAAAAAGCTGTGAGAAATCAAAGTTTCATCATTGTATTCTTTCGCTTCCGTAAGTCTTTTTTTCTCATATATGTATTCCGTATAGATTCCGGAATCATCATTAACTTGACGAATTACCTCTAAATCTCCGTTTTTTCCGTAACGATACATACGAGAATTTATTACTTCCGAATCATTCACAAAATAAAAATCTTCTTTAATCAATCTGTCCGCAAATACCGGCAATGACACAAAAAATATCAGTCCTAAAACAACACGTTTCATTTATTTACCTCTGATAAGATATGCATCTTTATAACCGTAACCTCGCACAATTCTGATAGATTTCCCGATATCATCTTCGGCTATCGGTCCCAAAAGCAATTCATAACGTAAATCCGAAGCTTCATACAATACAACGCCGTCATTAAAAAACATAGCCGTCATTTTACTGTATTCTTCCAAATCCTTTTTATTTGATGAAGACAAAATCTTAATGTAAACTTTGCCTTTTTCCAATTTATCCAGCCAATTAACAGCTTTTTCTTCAACCTTTTCTGCCATAAATGCAGCGGATAATGACTCGCTCAATTCTTCCGGATAAAATAATTCTTCTTCCTGCGGTACATTCTCTGCGACAACAGGCTCCTCTGTTATAATCTGCAAACTCAGAGGAATATCATTTTTTGAATGTCTGTAAGAAGTTCCGCTGACAACCAATCCCGCTTCCGGCAAATTTTGTATATACGGAGGCAGTACTTCCAAAAGTTGCACTACCGAAACTTCCGGTTCGGAAACCGTCTCCAACGCCGGCACAACAATCGGGTATTCTTTGGGAATAAGTTGTACTGTAGGAATAGAAGACGGTGTCGTATCAATCACCACTTCACCGGCATTTCCCGCAATATTTAATTCCCGTGCAATACTTTGAGAAAGCAACGCTACATATCGTCCGTCTTCCACTTTTCCGCCGACTCTGGCATGAATACTTTTTCCGGAATCGATACTTGTAATAAAAACGATTTCACCTTCCAACGCTCTGTTAAACATTACGATGTTTTCAGAAATATCTTCTGATGTAACTGCAATTCCACGCCATTGTTCCGCAAAAAGAGAAACGCTCAAAATTAAAAAAATTAATGAAATAATGCGTTTCATTTCTTTTTGTCTCCTTTTATTGCATCTGTAGAAGATTTCAATATTACCGGCTCTTTTGAAAATGAATTTATAAAACCGGAAATACGAACAGCATCTTCATGTAAATACGGCCCGGCAAGTACTCGAAAAACATCTTCACCGGTATCTGCAGAAGTTGTTTTTGTCATATAAAAATTCGGACGAACCTGAAGATAAGGCAACAAGTTTGTTATATGTCCGAATGAGTTTTGATAAAATTGAAAAGCTCCGAGCTGAATATAATATTTATCCAAACCGTTTTGAACAATTTCCCTACAGCTGTCTTTCGGTTCAACTACAAGACTTTGAATATTCAAAAAATCACTTTGTGCTTTTTCATTCCACCATCCCAAAAATGACAGCTGAACATTCATGTCTTTTTCTAAAGCTGATTCTTCGATTTTCAAAAAATCATATGCATCATCGCCGAGATAAACAGTATCACTTTGCAATTTTCCCGGATGATACTCTATCTGAACTATTACTTCACGAAAGTTTTGCAAAGATTTTATTTTATAAATACATCCGGCAGGCAAGGCAGACGAATACGCTGCATTAAAAACCTTACTGTCTGTATTTACAAAAGTATCTTTATGCTTTGAAATTCTGTCTATTTTAAACGGAATTGCAGATAATTCATTTGAAATATCCGCCGATTGTGCAACGCTTGTAAATAGAGCAGATATAAACAAAATAAAAGATATTATGCATTTTTTCATTTTCTTCTCCGTAATGTGACATTCCGAACAATACCAATAATGAGATTCGGATAAGTTTTTTTAAAAGTTGAATGTATACAAAGAAGTCATTGTTAAATTAAAGAAAAAAAAAGAAATATATTAATATTAAAAGTTTTTCATTATTAGATTGATTTTTTCTCATATTAAATCTTTTTTTGCTATACTTCCAAAACTTAACACATGTACATTGGAGAAAAAAAATGAGTTCAGCAGAAAAAGAAAACTCTATTAACATTGCCGGAGAAAAAAGATTGTTGCGAACAGACCACGGCACAACTTATTTTTCTATATCAGATAACTTAAATGAATTTGACGGGTTGTGGTCATACGGCTTTCATCTGTTCCAACGTGTTTTTCTTAATGAAAGACACAAAATAGCAAGCAAGCGAATAAGTCGTTTTTACTGTGACATTGTTTATCAAAATAATTCACGTGTAAAGACAATGTTATTCAAAAATAATCAGGGTTTTTGGTTTTCTCCATACAAAAAAGCTTTTTCTCACGGAGTAATTCATTATAAATTCGCAATCCCTTCAAAATATGAGCTGATTTCTGCAGAAAAAAATGTTCTTTTACTAAAATATCTATCTCCGGACAGAGAAGGTTTCGGTGTTGATACACTTTATGTAGCATTGACATGCGACAACAGTTTTTACTTTGAAAATGTTCGAGCCACAGAAAAAGCATTAGAATTTAAACAAAAAAGATTAAAACATGAAAAAAAAGACGCCGGCGTTTTATTTATGTATTCCAACAATCTGGATAAACTAAAAGAATGCGTAAAAGTAAAAAGTCCGCTTATTGATATTTTGATAAAGCAACATATTAATAATTGCTCGCTGACATTAAAATATTCTGAATGTACTACAAATTCATCAGCTCTTAATAAAGCTTTAAATTTTTCGGCTATCAGCGGTTCATATTTTATAATGTCAAAAAATAACCGTATCGGAATATGGGCCGGTTATCCTTGGTTTGACAACAGTTGGGGACGTGACACTTTTATTGCATTACCGGGAATTGCTCTTGTTTCCGGCAGATTTGAACAAGCTGCTCATATCATCAGTATTTTCTTGAAATACCAAAACATGGATAAAAATTCTCCTACATACGGAAGAATTCCAAACGTTATATGGAATGAAGAAAATATAATGTTCAATACTGCAGATGCAACTCCGTTATTAATTCGAGAGTTGTATGAATATTATCTTTATACCGGCGATGTCGCAACAGTTATGAGTGTTTGGAATCGAATAATTCTTGCCGTTGACGCAGTATATATCGCTCACAAAGATAAACAAAATTTTGTACCGAACGAAGACGCCGACGATTGGATGGACGCAAGAATCTTGGGAGAAGATTCATATTCTCCGCGTGGAGACAAACAAGTAGAAATTCAATCTTTATGGTTTACTGCATTATATGCCGTTGTAAGAATGGCAGAAGCACTGATTCAACGAAGTGAAAATTATTCTCCTTTATTACAAGATATTAATATTGATTCCGTAAAACACAAACGTGACGAATATTTAAATGAAGCTGAAAAACTATCACGTTCTTTTAAGAAAATGTTTATAACAACAAAAGCTCCGTATATTTACGACCACTTAAATATTGACGGAACTCCCGATATTAAAGCACGTCCTAATGTTCTTCTGGCTATGTATTATAATGATTTACCGGGGATTCCGAGCCTAATCGACAGAGATTCCGGGCTTCTTGCATTTAAATACATTTCTGAAAACTGTGTATTTGAACACGGAGTTGCGTCTTTGGGACGCTATGAATCGGATTTCCATCCTATACACATAAGCGATATGTATCACAAAGATGCCGCATACCACAACGGTATGATTTGGTGTTGGTTATCTGGTGCATTTATTCATGCCGCCACTTCTTACGGTGTACAAAAATTTGCATATCGCCATACAAAAGCCTTAACTCGTGAAATTCTTCAAGGTGCAACTCCGGGCAATCTACCGGAATTATTCGACCCATTTTGTAAAGACGGCAAAGTTAATGCAACCGGAACTTACTCTCAAGCATGGTCAGTTTCCGAATACAGCAGAGCATTTTACCAAGACTATATGGGAATTCGTCCGAATGTACCGGCTCGTCAATTATATTTCACACCGCATTTCCCAGCTGAAATCGGTGGTTTCCAAGCGAAAGTTCGCTACGGCAGCTATGAGACACTTTATCTGGATTTAAAAACAAACTTAAAATCTGAAAATATTTCATATTTGGGAATTTTCGCACAAGAAATTCTTCAACCGTTGGAAGTTATCGTTGATGTAGACATCGGTTCGGAAGAATGTAACGGAAAAATAGAAAATAAAACCGTACATCTTAAAATAATGTTGAAATCTTCAGGTGCTCGTGTACGATTGGGATTTGACTTTGTTGAAACAAACCGTTTTAAATTAAAAGATTTATATGTAAGCAGTAATGCCGAACTTGTATCAATGGAAACTTCCGGTGAAACATTATGCGAATCGGCAACAGCAAATCTTACATACACACAACCTTTATCTGAAAGCGACATCAGTTCTTACAGATGTATGTTAGAAGAAGATTATTTGGATAAAAAAATACTTGGTGAACGTTTTGATAAAGAAAAAAGATTCTCTTAAGAATTGTTTTAGAGACAGAACTTTATAAACTTTTTTACTTTAAAGACAATTTGCCGGCATTAAAATGCAACTTTGGGGCAAAGTTTAAGAAACTCTCTTTTGGGTTAAAATTCAATTCGCCGACAAGTCGGCGTTGGGGTTAAACTTTGGTTCAAAGTTTTATAAATCTTTGCAGGTTTGGGGCTTTATTCGCAAGCAAAGCTTGCATTAAAACCAAACTTTACTTCAAAGTTTGGGAAACTCTCTTTTGGGTTAAAATTCAATTCGCCGACAAGTCGGCACCAAGATGCAACTTTAGTTCAAAGTTGGTCAAAAGTTAGAGGGTGTTCTCTTTTTTGCGGATAAAAACTGGTTTTGGCTTGCAGACACGGTGAGCATGGAACATTACATTCGGTTTTTCCCGATAGGAAAAACTTTATTCGTTCACGTTGTGAAC
>JBGUUT010000125.1:0-24067 GCA_045133795.1 Spirochaetota bacterium | reverse complement strand
GTATAGAAAGGTCTTTTGATTGTAGGATAATGAGTTACAAAAACCAACTCTGTGTTCCAGTTCTTTTTAGCATATTCACCGATTAACGCTTCTTCCTCCGGAGCTAAATCTTTTTCTCCGCGATAATCTTTTCCTGTTTCTTTAAACACAATTTCATGTACTTCATCGAATTCTACCGTTACAATTTTATCAACTGTCGGGATTTCAATGCCGAGCAATTGGATTTCATAGCTGCACTTTTCTTTTAATTTCTCAAAAATGTGCTTCAATAATTTAGTTTCAACTTGAATTAAATCCATAAAACCGTTTTCAAGCATCATTTCTATATCTAAAGAAATATATTCATTTAAATGACGAGATGTATCGTGTTTTTCTGCTCTGAATACCGGAGCTTCCTCAAATACTCTGCCAAAAACACCAACCATCATTTGTTTATAAAACTGAGGAGACTGACCTAAAAATGCATCTCTGCCAAAATAATCAAGTTTGAAAATATTTGCTCCGCCCTCAGCTCCGGTTTTTACAATCTTTGGTGAACAAATTCTTGTAAAACCGTTATCAGTTAAGAAATTACCGAACTCATTAAAAATTACAGAACTGATTCTGAAAATTGCCTGTTCTTTAGGATGACGTAAAGTCAACGGACGTTTATCGAATTTTGTATGAATATTAACATTCAATTCTTTTTTTGTTGTATCAACAGGTAATTGTTCCAAAGATGATTTGGATAATATTTCAATACTTTTTACATGAATTTCGCAATTATTAGGATGAATTGCTTTATCTTTAATAGTTGAAGCTTTTACGGTTCCGCAAACTTTTACGCTGCCTTCTACAGGAATATCTTCAGGTTTTACATTAAGATTATTTCTGTCCATTACACATTGAACTATATAATTAGGCATACGTAAAATTAAAAAACCGCCCCAACTTGAAACTCTGCAATTTTGTACCATACCGGTAAATGTTACATCTTTTTCTAACAGTGAATCCCAATCAATAAAAGAGGAAATACTGTCATTAATAGCTATTTCGTTCATTATAATAACTCCATTTGTCCTTAAAACTAAGTTTTCTATATATATATTTTTTCTGGAAGTTTGACAATTTTATATTATCTTACATTACATTTTACCTTTCATTGCAATAAAATAAAAAGTTAATATGAAATCACCAAACACCTAAACACGCAAATTAATTTTCACAAAACAAATCTCTGGTATAAACCTTATCCTCACAATCATCCAATAAATCAGTCTTTCTGTTGCAAACAATTACATCTGAAACTTTCTTAAACTCATTCAAATCTTTAATTACACGAGAATGGAAAAATTCTGTATCTTGCAAAGTCGGTTCATAAACAACAACTTCTACACCTTTAGCCTTAATACGTTTCATGATACCTTGAATTGCCGATGATCGGAAATTGTCACTTCCGGCTTTCATTGTCAAACGAAAGATTCCCACAACTTTCGGATTTTTTTGCAAAATCATAGAAGCGATATGGTCTTTACGAGTTGTATTAGATTCGACAATTGCCGAAATGAGATTTTCAGGTACTTGGTCATAATTTGCACGTAGCTGCTTTGTATCTTTAGGTAAACAATAACCGCCGTATCCGAATGACGGATTGTTATAACCTCCACCGATTCTCGGGTCTTCACAAACACCTTCAATTATCGAACGAGAGTCCAATCCTCGCAATTCTGCATAAGTATCAAGCTCATTAAAATATGCTACACGTAAAGCTAAATAAGTATTTGAAAATAATTTAACAGCTTCTGCTTCCGTAGGTTGCATAAACAAAACTTTAACATCTTTTTTAACAGCCCCTTCCACAAGAAGTTTTGCAAATATATGTGCTTCTTCCGATGTATCTCCCACAATAATTCGTGACGGATAAAGATTATCGTACAAAGCTTTCCCCTCGCGTAGAAACTCCGGAGAAAATATAATTTTTAAATCCGGAAATTCTTTTTTCATTCTTTCCGTAAAACCAACCGGAATAGTAGATTTTATTATAATCGTTGCTTTAGGATTAATCTGCTTAACCTGAGCAATCACAGATTCTACCGAAGATGTATCAAAATAATTTTTTTCCGTATCATAATTTGTCGGTGTTGCCACTAAAATAAACTCTGCATCCTTGTACGCTAATTCAGCATCTGAATAAAATTGTAAATTCAAATCTTTTTCAGCCAAATAAGTTTCTATTTCTTTATCTTTAATGGGAGAAATCTTTTTTTCTAACAGTTCAATACGTTTTTTATCAATATCAAATGCAGTTACTTCATTGTTTACAGCAAATAAAACAGCATTTGCCAATCCTACATATCCGGTTCCGGCTACAGCAATTTTCATCTATATACTCCTGCTTTGTAAAAATATTACGTGTTATATCATAATTACAATACTAATGACAAACCTTTCTCTATAAAGAAATCTAATATATTTCTTTGTTTTTAAAATTTAATTTTTAGTATTCACAAAACGAAATTATTCATAAAACAGCCGAGTTAAAAATAATTTTCACGAGTTAATAAAATGAAACAAAAAAATATAATAAAAATCATTTCCATTATCCCGGCAATAATCATTGCATTATCTGTAACTTATTTATATAAAACCAATTATACAAACAACAACTTTTTTCAGTTCATGCATACAGTTTCCGACAAAAATTATTTTTCTTATTCCGAAGCTCAAAAAGAAATTCGAAAATCAGCACAAAAAAGTTTTATCTGCAATATAGAAAAACCGATAGACAGCGAAAACTTTTTAGACCTACTTCTTTATTTTAAGAAGTCCGGAGCAAAAAGAATTATTATAGAAAGTAATTCTGCTTTGATTTCAAAATACAATAAAATAGATGAAATCAATAATTTATTCTCTGAAAACCCGGAACTTTTCATTGAAACATTATGCTGGGATAATGCAAAATCCCTGATATCTCACAACAGCGATACCAATATCAACTCGCTTTTTTCAATGAGAAATCATTTTCCGCTTTCGTTTACTGCAAAAAATCAACCAGTTCCGAACTTATTATATGCAAAAAAACTTCATTTTTGCCCGTTCACACAAAATACCGGAACCATGCAAGATTTTTTATTCAGATTAGATAAAAAATACGTAATCACCTTGCCTTTTGCATTATATGCAGCGAAATACGATTTAAAACTTTCTGATTTGCGTTTTGAAGACGGCAAAATTTTGATTAACGACAAAACTTTCTATTATGATTCTCAAGCTCGTTTCGCTTTTAAAAAAGGTTTTATTCCGCATAAAAAAGCTGAAATGTTTTCTGCAAAAGATAAAGAGAAAGTTGACGTATCCGATGCTTTTGTTTTTATCACCGGAACAAATTACAAATATTCAGAATCCGGTAATTACAAATGGATTTCTACGGTATTGGGGCAATTACAGTTATTGGAAAAATCAGATTCCATGATTTTTTTGCCGTCTTATATTTCTTTAATTTTATCGTTAATGATGCTTATCATTATATTCTTTTTAACAATTTGGATTAAATCTTATCTGCCGGCATTTTTAGTACTTTGTACTTGTTTATTCGGAAACATCATACTCTATTTTTTTACAGCCAATTTTTGGTGTCTAAATTACCCACTTGCCGGCTGCTTACTCGGAGCAATAAGCGGTTTTATTTGCGGAATGATTACATTAGTATGTTTTTTTACACTTTGTAGATTCGAAGTTTTTAAAATATTCAAATATTCAGCTTCAAATTCTTTGCAAAGAAAAATAGCACAAGATATAACCGACAAAAAAACTGATTTATCTTCAAAACGAATAAAAGCAACATTTATACAATGTAAAATCTCAAATCTTTCGTCAAATAATACTGACTCAGAAGAATTTTTAATTCACAAAAATAACATTGCAAATAATATAGAAAATATTATCCAAAAAAATGACGGAATTACCAATGAAGTTCTTTGCGGTTATTATTCTGAAATCTTCAGCGAAAGACAATACATTTTCAATGCCGTAAACACATTAAAACAATTAAACCAAAGAGCTTTTGGAAAACATTTAACTATCGCATTACATTATAACAATGAATATTTTGGTTATACAAAACACATTTATAATAAAAATAAATCATATCTCGAATATAAGCCATTAGGTAATTCACAAAATATTACCGCCAAAATGATTAGATTCGCAGAAAAGTTCGGTATAAAAAATGTAATATCTGCAAGTATGCTAAAAGCGATTACAGATAACGGTGATATAAAACTTCCGGTAAGACAGTTAGACAGAGTAAAAATCAAGAATATTCCTTTTTCCGAACGGCTTTTTGAAGTTATTTCAGAAGAAGAATTTAAACAAAAAGAAAGTTTAATAGGCTTTTTCCATACCGGATTAAAATTATTTGAACAACAAAAATGGAAAGAAGCTGCAGAATATTTTTCTACATGTTTAAAAATAGAAAAAACGGACATTCCGTCTGCAATTTATTTGCAACGTTGTAAAAAGTTTATCATTACTTCACCTAAAGAAAATTGGGAAGGTATTTATGAAATTGATTAATTCCGGCGAACAATCTGAAATCTTAAACAACACCGTCATCGGTCGTATAATTTTTTCCCTTTTTGCGATATCTTTTGTCGTATTTTTAGGTATTTGTCTCTACTGTACGGTTATAGTCCCTCATCAAATATCTTCTTTTGTAAAAAAGGAAATTATAAAATTATATACACCGACAGCAATCAATGAAGAAGACGATGCAATTTTATTAACATTAAACGGGAAGCCAAATAAAGAACTGCAAGACATAACGTATGAATATTTCCTAAAAAATTACGGTTTAGAAACTATATTCATTATAAAAAAGGAAAAATGCTTCTTAGAATTTTTTAGAGGAACTTCTCAATTCAAACATATAGGAACAATATGCCTGAGATGGCTAGATAAATCCCCCGATTTAAACTTAAGTAATATAAAATCGCAACCTCAAGAAAAAACAGATAATCAAATAAAAAATATCGTACAAGAAAAAGTTTCCGTTGTAAGAAAAAAACATTCTACAAAAATTGCAATTGTACTGGATGATGCCGGTTATAACTATCAATCTGCCGACATTTTTTATCAATCACAACTTCCGCTTACATTTGCACTTATTCCGGATTTACCCAATAGTTACGAGCATTATAAAAAAATCAACAATGCCGGAATGGATGTTATACTTCACATTCCGATGGAACCGGAAAAAGGTGCGGATTTTGTCGAAAAGCAAGCCATTCTTGTTTCCATGAGTAATCAAGAGATTACCGAGAAATTAAAAGTCTTTTTCAATCACTACCCTAATGCCATCGGAATGAATAATCACATGGGGTCTCGTGCCGTCAAAGATTTTAGAGTTATCAATACAATATTAGATTTTGCAAAAAATCGACATATTTTCTGGTTAGATTCTAAAACAACGCCGGCTTCAGTTTCGTATAAAGTCGCAAAAGAAAAAAATATCAAATACATGGAACGAGATGTTTTTTTAGATAATGAAAATACGGAAGAATACGCAGAAAAAGCAATGGAACAATTAATCAAAATTGCAAAAAAACAAGGGTACGGTATCGGTATCGGTCATGTTCAAAGTGACAAACTATATCCTGTTTTAGAAAAATACAGAAACAAACAAAGTGAATTAGGAATAAAATTTGTTTCATTATCTGAATTAATTTTATAAAATTGAAAAAATCAAACCATGTTATGATTTTTTTTGTATACTTACTACCTTATTAATTTTTGGAGTGTCTATGAATACTGACCTTCTGAAGCTAGGTTTTGAAAATTACAATAATTCCGGTAAAACAAGTACCGATATTCTTTCATTATTAAGTACACTGATGGGAGCCGTAGATTTCGAAAACGGGGAAGATGTTGTAATAGATATTCTAAACGAAGTCTCTATGGAATTAATCGGGCTTACTACGGAAATGGAGAGTTTTAAACAAAAAAACGTAGAAACTTCCACTAAAAAAGTCATCACCGAATATATGCTTTCTTTCTTAGGACAAATCGAAAATAATATTTTAAATAATTCTAAAATAGAACTGTTCTTACATGAAAAAATTAAGAAAATGATAAACGACTATCTTAAAACAAATTATTTTTCCAAAATAATTGTTGTTACAGAGATAGACAATTTAATTGATACGATTTACAGTGATGATATTTCATTTGCAAATCATATCAGAAAAGTTCTTGCATATTGCAATATGGAACCGCAAATTCTTAATTCATTTATAGAAACATATAACGACATTTTAGATGACAGTAACTTCAGTGAAATTAAAGTTGCTTTCAGAAAGTGTCTTTTGGAACATCAAGAGAAAATAAACAGATATTGTAAATTCTGGAAAACACTTCATGATATTTCATCAATGGAAACATGTTTGACTTTACAAGAGTCTTTTAATGATTATCTTGCAAATGCAGAATCATACAGAAAAAATTTTATATCTCCGTTATTAAAACTCTGCAAACCTCAAAATAACAGTGAAAATAGATTTCAACAGATTTCATTCAGCGATAAAGAATATTTTATAAGTTCAATCTTTATCCAAGAAAATAATAATACCAGAACTGAAAAATTAATATTTCAATTGCGAGCTTTAGGTTATGAAAGCGAAGCTGATTTATTAGAAAAACAATATATGTCGAATCGCCCTATTAATGAAATCAGTAATTCTTTAGGTAATTTACCGACGGAGTTTAGAAACAATATGCTCCAAATTAAGAAAACTCAGCAAACTTGTATAGGACATTTAATTATTTCTGACCCGATTGCTGAAATTTACGAAAAAAACGGTTCTCTAAACTTCGTTATAAAAATGTTTTTAGACTCTGTTAATAAAATGTGTGAGATTTTGCTTCTAAATGAACATTCTTTTCAAGATTTCCAGCAAAATCTTCTTGTTACATTACAACAAGTTTCTTATCTGCGAGATTCAAACACAGCTTCACATCAAGATAGAGTTTCTGTTTATACACAAATATTGGCAACCATACTTCTTGATAAAAAAGAAAATCACACATTGGATGAATTAATCCAAAAAAACGATTTACCGGCGGCTTCTGATTATTTCTTAATCAGCAAAGAATACATTCGTGATTTATTATACAGTGCTTCACTTCATGATTTAGGAAAAATCGGAATTGACGACTCTATTTTAAAGAATCCGAGCAAACTTACAGATGAAGAATTCACTATAATGAAAAATCATACAGTTTACGGTGAAGAAAAGTTTTCTTCTATTCTAAAAGCTTGCGGGCATCACTCGTTTTTAAAATTAGCTTCAAAACTTGCCGGAAATCATCATGAAAAATGGAACGGTTCCGGATATCCTACAGGAAAAAAAGGTTTTGAAATTCCTTTAGCTGCCCGAATTTTAACAATTGCCGACGTTTACGATGCATTACGTATTGCACGTTCTTATAAACCGGCTTTTACTCATAAAGAAGCCTTTGATATTATCGTTTCACAAAAAGGTACAGCTTTTGACCCGGTTCTTACCGATATATTCATAGAAAACCATCAACGATTTGCGGATGTTTTCCCTAATAAAGAAAATTAACAATCGTGAACTACAAAGTCATTTTATTAATAATAACACTAATGACAAACGGTAAAATATTCAGCCAATCATCAAAACCAAAAATCTGCGGTGTCGATATTTCATACCTTGCACAACAAGAAAAATGTGGCGTTACTTTTCAAAAAAACAATAAAGAAGTTCCTATAATGCAAATATTAAATGAAGCCGGCGTAAATTGGATTCGCTTAAGGCTTTGGCACGGCCCGAGGGATAATTGGAATAACCTCGAAAATACTTTAATTACCGCACAAAAAATAAAAAAATACGGCTTTAAATTTTTACTTGATATTCATTACAGCGACACTTGGGCTGACCCGTCAAATCAAACAATTCCTAAATCTTGGGAAAATCATGATTTTAGCGAACTTTGTAACGCTTTCGAAACATACACTTCAGAAGTTATATCAGAATTTAATGCTGTAAAATGTCCACCTGATATGATTCAAATCGGCAATGAAATTACAAACGGCATGCTTTGGCCTCACGGAAAGACTGATAATCCGCAAGGAGTTCAAAACTTTGGCATACTCTTAAAAAAAGCTTCATCCGTAATTCGCAGCCTTTCTCCCCAAACAAAAATAATGTTACACATTGACAGAGGCGATAACACTTCATTATCAAATTGGTTCTTCAATATGATAAAAAATCACAATATCGATTATGACATTATCGGACTTTCATATTATCCATATTGGAACGGTAAAGATTTATCTAAAATAGGCAAAAATATAAACAATCTAAAAAAACGATTTAACAAAGATATTTGTATTGTTGAAACATCTTATATGTGGACACTGAAATGGAACGACAACTGCAATAATATTGCGGGAACATCATCACAACTTATAAGTAAATACCCGGCAACGCCTGACGGACAAAAACAATATCTTAGTGATTTATGCAATATTGTTACGACTTCCGGCGGAATCGGCATTTTTTGGTGGGAACCTACAGCTGTTTCTACTCCAAACTTTCCGTCTGCGTTGGAGAATACAACTTGGTTTGATTTTAAGTGTAACTACAACGGCACCGGCGATGTTTTTTCACAGTTTAAATAATAAAAAAAGTGTATTTAAAAGACTTTTATCAATCCTTTAAATACACTTTAAAAACTCATTTAAATAAAATATTGAGAATAATCGAACTTCTTTTTAGCCGGTCGGCGTTCCCCACGTACAGACGGAGAACCTGGATTAGTTTTCAAAGACAAAGATACTCTTTTTCTTACAGTATCAATTTCGATTATTTTAGCTTCTACAATATCACCGACTTTTACTACATCGCCGGGATTTGAAACGTAAGAATCACTCAATTCTGAAATATGCAACAATGCAGTTTCTTTTATACCGATATCAACAAAAGCACCGAAATCAACAACATTTTTAATTTTACCGGTAACTTTCATTCCTACAGACAAATCTTCGAAAGTCACAACGCCTTTCTGTAAAATCGGCTGCGGATATCCGTCACGAGGGTCACGATTAGGCTTTTTCAATTCTTCTGCAATATCGTCAATTGTTGTTTCGCCGACATTGTATTTAGCCATCAATTCAGATTTTCTGTCTTTTACGATGTTACCTTTCATTTTTATATCAATAAGAATTTCTCTTGCTACATCGTAATTTTCAGGGTGTACCCAAGTATTATCTAATGGGTCGTCGCTGTCAGGAATCTTCAAAAATCCCGCAGCCTGTTCAAATGTTTTGTCCCCGACTCCCGGAATTTTTTTCAAATCTTTACGGCTTTTTATCGCACCGTTTTCATTACGATAACGTACGATTTTTTTCGCTGTCAAAGAATTAATTCCGGAAACATATTTTAACAATGAATAACTTGCCGTATTAATATTTACACCGACATTGTTTACTACAGACTCTACCGTTTCATCAAGAGTAGAAGCCAATTTTGTCTGATTTACATCGTGTTGATAAAGTCCTACACCGATAGCTTTCGGCTCAATTTTTACAAGCTCTGCCAATGGGTCAAGAACACGTCGTCCGATAGAAATAGCTCCACGAATTGTCAAATCCAAATCCGGGAATTCCTCACGAGCCACATCACTTGCAGAATAAACGGAAGCCCCGTCTTCACTTGTTACAGTGTATTGAACATCAAGATTATATCTACTGATAGCATCTGCTACGATTTTTTGAACATCAGGGCTTCCTGTACCGTTCCCTACAGAAATCAACTGTATTCGATTCTTCTTACATGAAGTTGCAATTTTTTCCATCGCATCTTCTGCTTCATGATTTTTGAATGTAAAATATTCAAGGAATGTTCCGTTTTCATCCATTGCCGCAGCTTTTGTACCGGTTCTGATTCCCGGGTCAATACCGAGAATTCTTGCCTGTTTAATAGGCGGTTGCATTAAAAGATTTTTTAAGTTAACGGCAAATGTTTCAATTCCGTGGTCATCAGCTTGGTCTGTAAAATTGCTGCGAATTTCTCTGAGAACCGCAGGAAGTAACAAACGTTTCAAACCGTCTTCAATAGCCGACTTACGGAAAATATTAGGCATATCAAAACGTCCCAACTGCATAGCAGTCAACGCATCTTCATCAAAATCAATTTTAACTTCAAGTTCTTCTTCACGTTCACCGCGATTAATAGCCAAAACACGATGTGCTTTTACAGATGAAAGCGGCTCATTGTAATCATAATACATTTTGTATGTACTGGAAGCTTCATCTTTAAGCCCTTTAACCACAAGCTTTCCGTTTTTAAGAATATGATTTTTCACGATTTCACGGTTTGCCATATCATGAGCCAAACGTTCAGCCAAAATATCTTGAGCTCCGGAAAGAGCGTCATCTGCAGTTTCTACGCCTTTTTCTGCATCAATAAACTTTTCTGCTTCTTCTTCAAGCTTATCATCATCGGCAGTTTCCATAAGATTTGCCAAAGGCTCAAGACCTTTTTCAATAGCAAGCATACCGCGTGTTTTCTTTTTGCGTTTGTACGGAGCGTAAATATCATCCAATTCCGTTATAGTTTGAGCTTTTTGAATATTTTCATATAAAGATTCAGAAAGAAGCCCTTGCGAGAAAATACCTCTACAAATTTCTATTCTGCGTTCTTCAAGATTTCTGAATGTTGCAAGACGGTGAGATATATCACGTACTTGAACCTCATCAAGTGCACCTGTAGCTTCTTTTCTATATCGTGAAATAAAAGGTACGGTACATCCTTCATTTAACAGATTGACAGTAGGAACTACTTGACGTAATTCAATATTTAAAACATCAGAAATTTTATGCATTATATCCATTTCTGATATAGCAAGACTGTCCATCAGTTCTTGAGTTATTTCCATTTTTTCCTCCGTAAAAATCATTATCTTAATTTTAATGTAATAGCTGAATTTTATTGAACGCTCTCAATACCACATTTTACCGCTACGGTCAATTTATTACTGCCGCCATAAATGTGTAGAAAAATCCCTATCCGGCGATATCCCGAAAAATCTGCACGGATTAATATCAATTCCGCCGCGTCGTGTAAAAAAACATTTCACCCACAAATATTCCGATCGCAACACTTCATAAAGTGCTTTAAAAATTTGTTCGCAACACGCCTCATGATAATCACCGTGTTCACGATACGACACTAAATAACGAAGCAAAGATATTTTATCCAAACTAAAATCGCCTTTATAACCGATTTGCACGGTAGCCCAATCCGGCTGCCCCGTAATCGGACAATTTGTTTTCAACAAATGAGAATGACAAACTTCTTCTGTTGCTGCTTGCGTTACATTTAACAACGATGAATCCGGCGAATAAACATTGCATTCACACGGTAAATCATCAATGCATTGAGCCGTATCAAATGTTGTAAAATCATATTTTTCATCGCATTTAAAAAGCTTCACTTCTACAGAAGTTTTTAAAGCGGCAGATAAATCTTTGGTAATTATCTCAATTACTTTTTCTTCACTATCCATTTCCGTCATTATAAAACTTCCCAAATAAAGCTTTAATGACTTTGATTCCACCATAAACTCTGATGTTGCAGAATAAATTATCTGTATTCTGCGAACTTCCGGTTTACCGGATTTTGCCAACCAACTCAATTCGTATCCATTCCAAATATCATAACCGTCAAACAAAGTTACATCGATATTATTCTTCACACGATTAACATTACGCGGAATGGGAAAAATTAAAGACGAATCGTAATGCGGATTGTATACGGTCTTTTGACCGAGCGGATTATTTTCCATTGTATTCCTCATTGTGATATTTTTTCATAAACTCTTCATAACCGTTTTTTCGCAACTTACATGACGGACATTCACCGCACCCCATACCGAAATCATTCATAGTTTGCACGCCGTTATAACAAGTCAGAGTTTTTTCTAAAATCAAATCAAGTATTCCTAACTCTTCAGCCATTCTAAACTCTTCAGCCTTAGTAAGCCACATAAGCGGAGTGTGAATCACGACATTTTTATCTTTAAAATCCGTCGCCATATTCAAAGCCACTTGTGCCGACTTCACAAACACATCACGACAATCGGCATACCCCGAATAATCAGTCTCACAAACTCCGGTTACAAGATGTTTTGCTCCCAGCGTACCTGCCCAACCTGCCGCAACAGTAAGAAACAATAAATTTCTGTACGGTACAAATGTCGACGGAACATCTTTATTTTGAGCATGTTGACCGCTTACATCTGCCGAACCTTGAAAGAGATTAGAAACGACAATATCTTTGATAAAAGAAATATCAACGGTTTTCAGCGGAATATCCATAGAATCGCAAATCTTTTGTGCAATTTCATTTTCTACGGAATGCTTTTGACCGTAAAAAAAACTGATAGCATAAACTTTATTAAAATGCTTTTTCGCCCACGCCAAACACGTTGTAGAATCTTGTCCGCCGCTTGCCAAAACCACGGCATCTTCAGATTTGTACGCTAAATCCATTTATACCCCCGTAGCGTCAATACCCCAAATTATTTTATGTAATTGCAATGATAATCTGACATCCAAACGATTTTCAATTATAAAAGCAGCCAATTCCTGCAATTCAATTTTTCCCGTTTGCGGTGACAAATAAATATCCAAACCGGCATTATTTTGTTTGATTTCGTCAATCATATCTTTCAGATATGCTAAATCATTTTTATCTACTACGATTTTTATACAATCTAACCCGGCTCTGAGTTTTTTAAGATTTTTCTTACAAAAACTTTCGCCTTCACCGGACGAATAAGTTTTCCAGTCTGCAACATACCGCAGATTTCCTTTGCCGTAATCCTGAATAAAAATCGAACCGTTTGTTTCCGCATAAAACAACATATCACAATGCTTTGCCGCTAATTGCGATATAGCTTCCATACGTTCATTTAAAAGAGGCTCGCCGCCGGTAAAAAGTACAAACGCACTCGGATATTCTTTATTAATTTTTGTAAGTTCGTCTGACAATTGAGAAAACGTCAAATATTCATTAACATCGTTACGATTGGGAGTATCACAATATGAACAATTGAGATTACACCCGGCAAAACGAATCAAATACATCGGATGTCCGGCTGTGGGAGCTTCTCCGCTTAATGTAAAAAAACGTTCGACAATGGGAAAAGTAATTTCAGCCATTTAGAGAATCGCCCCCCTCACAATATGACTGACGTGACAGTGTATTTTCATAAACTCGCACACGAAATTTCAATTCCGGTCGTTCTTTTTTTAAATTATTATAAAAATATTCCACCATATTTTCTGCTGTCGGAGCTTTTTCTAAGATATTATTGAGAATTTGATGATCTAATGGATTAATCAACGTTTTAATATTTCCGAAATCCCATAAAATTCCTTGATTATTAACATCTTTACTGTCACCTTGCACCCAAACACAAACTTTCCAAGAATGTCCGTGCATAGACACACACTTCCCCGGATGTTCCGGAATAAAATGTGCAGCATCAAAAAAACCTTCTGTATATAAAGTAAGTTCCATTCTTATCTCCGAGAGTGGGATTTTTAAACTGTTCTTATATAATAATTAACCAAAAAAATAAAGATATAGAAGATAATTCATAATTGTTTATATTTGATATATAAAATGAATATCAATAATTAAAAATAAGGCAGCAATCATGCACAAAATGAATGTAAAGACAAAATATTACAATCTTTTAGAATCCGGTGAAAAAACTATTGAATTGCGACTGTTTGACGAAAAAAGACAAAAGATAAAAATCGGTGATAAAATTATTTTTTCAGATTCTTCTGATAATACGAGAACTTTTAATGCCGTTGTCGTTAATTTGTATCAAGCAAAAAACTTCAATGAATTGTGCAATATTATCACACCGAAACAAGCCGGATTTTCTTCTAAAGAAAGATTAATTCATTCATTAGAAGATTTTTATACACCGGCTTTACAGGAAAAATTCGGCGTTGTCGGTATAGAAATAAAAAAAGCTATCTCTTATGAAGCTTCAAAACTCCACAAAGACAGCCCTTTTACATAAACATAATGAAAATTAGAGGGAATAATTAATAATTGCTAAATACTCAATAAAAAAACCGCTTTTCTATGCAAAGAAAAACGGTCTTAATCTCCATTTTAAGCAGGGAATTAAAGATTGTTATATGCAATTAACACTTTCCCTTGTTTTTTGTTAAATCCAGTTAACAAAAACTAAATAGAAATTCATCTATCCGTCTCATATTCAATATTATCTACATAAAATTGTTATATGCAATTAACAATTTTACGCAGCACCATAAATTGTTTTTAAGTAATCATAAATATTTTGTCTGTAAATAACGTATTTCGTATTTGATTTTGAATTTTTGCAAGTAGAGATTTTATTTTTGTAAGTAACGTTTTTGATAGTTCCATATTCTAATCATCCTTTCTAAATTTCTGATAAAGCTCATCAATAAAGATTCCCATAATCTGTTTCTTGAAATCTTCATTATTCAAAAGTAAATTAAAGAATTTCTTTGTATCTGCCTTCCCATCCAAAAGAGCCTCATCTAAGTGGTCATAATAAGCTGCAGTAAAATCTTCGCGACTATTATGCAATGCACTTTCTTTGAGTTCATCATCTTTTTCAAGAATACTTTTAATTCCCATAGCAGAATTTGATGCCACATCTACATCAACATTTACACCAAGAGCTTCATTCATTTTCTTAATTATTTCTGACAATTTCTCTTTTAAATCAACAACAGCAACAGGTGCATTTGGATCTGGACTTTTTATTCCTGGTTTTGGGTCAATTTTTGATTTATTGATTTCTCTTTCTTTTTTTTGATTAAAAGTATCAATTTTAATCTTATTCTTTAAATCAAATCCCTTTTTCCCCTTCCCTTCTAGTAAATAAGGAAGAAGCCAACTTAGGAATAAATAAAGTTTATACATATCTGTGCTTTTAAGAGGAGCAACTTGTGATAAATAACTATAATATTTTACATACCTCTTAATTTTTGTTTTTATCTCTCTTTGCGTATCATCATCATATTGTTTTATTTTTATTTTAACTTTATTTAGTTTTGAAGAAACTAATGCCTCGGCATTTTTCTTTTCTAAAGTTTTTTCTATAGCTTCCTCTATATCGTCAAAATCAAGAACGTTGTAGCTTCGAATTTCTATTTCAACTTCTATAAGTTGTTCTAAGGAAACTGGATTTTCAAGAATTGTTCTTGAATAATAAGGTGCGAACGAAGATTGAATATCTTCGATAGTATTTGAAAAGTCTAAAATAAACGTTTGTTTATCATAAGGAGGACAAATACGATTTAGGCGACTTAATGTTTGAACTGCAGCAATTCCATTTAATCTTTTCATTACATACATTGCACAAAGTTTATTTTGGTCAAATCCTGTTTGATATTTATTTGCAACAAGAAGAAATCTGCATGATTCGTTTTCATCAAATACTTCAGGTAAATTATCTTCTGTAATTTTAACTTCACCATTGGTGTTGTTCATTCCGATTTCTGTATATTCTTTTTCCCCTTCAAGTTTTACCTTGCCAGAAAAAGCAACAAGAGTTTGCATATCATAATAATTATTATCTTTGAGATATTGGTCAAACGCCAATTTATATTCAACCGCTTCTTTTCTACTTGAAGTAACAACCATTGCTTTTTCATGCCCTTCAAGACATGTTCCAATAACAGTATTTCTAAAATGTTCAATGATAATGGCTGTTCGCTGTTGAATATTTGTTTTTTCTTGCATTGCCATTTTATGAATTTGCTTTTTGACTTCTGCTGTATTTAAAGACGGATCATCTTTTATAAGTTTATGTATTTTATATAATGTCTTATACTCAATATAATTATCTAAAACATTTAAAATAAAACCTTCTTCTATTGCTTGCTTCATTGAATATAAATCAAAGGCTTCTTTTTTGCCATTTGCGTTTAATGTTCCAAATTTTTGCAATGTACTAGCTTTGGGTGTTGCTGTAAAAGCAAACATAGAAACATTTGCTGCTTTCCCTGTTTGATTTAGTTCATTTTCTATTATATCTATTGCATTAATGTCTTCACCTTCGACACGTTCAACATTATTCAAAGATTTGACTAAAGCTTCCATATTTTTTCCATTTGTTGACGAATGTGCTTCATCAATAATTACGGCAAAGTTTTTAGAAGAAAATTTCTTTACGCTATCTTTGATATATGGAAACTTTTGAATTGTTGTTGCAATAATTTTAATGCCTTTGTTAATTGCAGATTCTAAATCTTTAGAAGTACATTCGTCATTCATTACACGAATAAGTCCGTCTTTATGATCTAAAGAAAGAACTGCCTTTTGTAACTGATTATCTACAACACATCGGTCTGTAACAACAATAATTGTGTCGAAAATTTGTTTTTCTTCTAGGTCGTGCAAAGTTGAAAGTCTATGACTCAACCAAGCAATTGTATTTGTTTTACCAGAACCAGCCGAATGTTGAACAAGATAATTACAAGTAGTAAGATTTTCTGAAACATGAACTACAGCTTTGCGTAATAACCTAAGCTGATGATAACGAGGGAAAATTAACGTTTCAGATATTTTTGATTTTTGGGTGATTTTATCTTTCTTTTCGCTTTTTTCAACAAAGATAAACTTTGAAATTAATTCAAGAATTGTATCTTTTGTCCAAATATCTTCCCACATGTAACAAACTGGAAATTTTCCGTCTTCACGATTTTCATTTCCATCACCCGTTTCTATAATGCTTTCCCCATTTTTTAAATTATAAACGGTTTTCTTTCCTTGATTAAACGGAAGAAAATAAGTTTCATCGCCGCAAAGCTTTGTTGTCATTGTTACATAATCTAAATCCATTGCAAAATGAACAAGACATCCTGATTTAAACAAAAAAAGTCTTTTATCAGGACTTCTGTCGTGTCTATATTGATAAATTGCGTCTGTGTAATCCTGTCCTGAGTTGTTACATTTTAGCTCAACACTTATTATTGCAATACCGTTTAAAAATAAAACTAAATCAACACGTTCTTTTTTTTCAACATCTGCATAAACTTCTTGACTTACTGAAAAAATATTTAGTTCATATTTTTCCCATTCTTTTTTGTTAAATGTAGTTGCTGGCTTAGTATACATAAGGTCTAAATGTTCATTACCGACATTAACACCATGTTTTAAACAATAAATAAGACTGGAACCTTTTTTTGTAATTTCTGCATTTATTGAAGCAAGGATTCGGTCTACTGTATCTAATTTATACAACTTTTCAAGCTTTTGCATTTTGTCTTTTTGTGTTGCATATAAGAATTGAAGTAACAGAGAATTATCAAAGGCATAGGCACAATTAAAATCATGATCTGTATGCTCAATAAATCCATTTTCTTCACAAAGATATTTTGCAATAAATTGCTGATATTGTTTTTCAGTTTGAACCATACTCATAATTACACCTCTTTTTTCCCTGTTACGTATTCGAAAATAAGTGATTTTTTATATTCTTCCAGTTTTTCTAGTTGCTGTTTTTGTGATGAAATGATGCTATCAATTTTGCTACATTTTGTATCAAGATAATTAGCGATTTGTTGTTGTTCTTCTGGTGATGGAGAAATCATAAGAAGCTTTTTAAATTCTGAATAATTTAAGCCTTGTCTTACTCCATTTCCCATATTGTAAAAAACTTTTTTAATATCGTAACTATGTAAAAGATAATGGAAATATTGAGATTTAATATTCTTTTTTGGCATAAGAGTGATATATGCACTAGTAATAATCCCATGTTCTTTACATAGTCCAGTTCTTAAACTTCGTTTATCATTTTGTAAATCGGTTGGTCTTATTACAATGTCATCTTTTTCAATAATATTATAAGTATTAAAACTTTCCGGTAGTAATCCCCCAAGAACATTTATATCTTTTCTAATAACATTTCCATAACTAAGAGATAAGAGATTTTCTTCCTTACACAAACTGTTCTTGTGCTTTCTTTCTTCAAAGTAATAATAAATTGGATGAATTTCCCAATGTTCTGGAATTTCTCCAATCCATTCAATTCCACTGTTCTTCATTTTTGTATTTGGATTAAGTCCTTTTGTGACAGCCTCTGTGATTACAGATTTTTTGTATTGTTCCAAAGTTTCAATCTGTTTTTGAATATCTCTTTTAAGAGAATCAATATTTGCACATTTTGCATCAAGAAAATCTGCGATGCGTTGTTGTTCATCGGCTTTAGGGGAAATTACAAGGAGTTTCTTAAATTCTGAATAATTTAATCCTTGTCGTACACCATTACCCATATTATAAAAAACTTTTTCAATATCATAGGTATGTAACAAATAATGAAAATACTCCGAATTTACTTCTTTTTTAGGCATCAAAGTTATATAAGCACTTGTAATAATTCCATGCTCTTTACAAAGTCCAGTTCTTAAACTTCGTTTATCATTTTGCAAATCCGTCGGTCTTATAACAATATCATCTTTTTCAATTATATTATAAGTATTAAAACTTTCAGGAAGTAACCCGCCGAGAGCATTTATATCTTTTCTAATGACATTTCCATAACTAAGAGATAAAAGGTTTTCCTCTTCACAAAGACTGTTTTTGTGTTTTCGTTCTTCGAAATAATAATAAATTGGATGATTTTCCCAATGCTCCGGAATCTCGCCAATCCATTCTATTCCACTATCTTTCATTTTTCGCATTTTGATTCTTCCTCGTTTATATTGCCACACGGATTCGAAATGTCTACGACATTTCTTTTTGGAAATACATTATTCAAAATACACTCGTATTCATAAAGATTTATTTTTTTATTTAAGTATTCCTCATCCAATTTATTTTGTAATTCAGATTTAGTTAAGTTTAGCTTTTTATATTCTTCTGTTATTTTCAAAATAGGATCTATAATTTTTGAAGAACTTTCTATTCGTGGTACATATTCTTTTTCTTCTTTTTCTGCATTAATTAACTCTATATTTTTTATGATAAACATTTTGATAATTTCAAGTTCATTTAAAATACTAGGATTATCAATTATTTTTTTTAATTCACTTATCTTTTCGAGACACTCCGGGAAAATATATTTTAAATATATTTCCTTCTCAAATCTCCCATTAGTTCCCTTTTGAATATGATACAAATTATCAATTATCATGTATCCATTTCTTGCTAATGCAATTAAATATTCATAAATAAACTTTTTATATGAAATAGTATTATTCAAATTAGATTCAACACCTAATTCAGAAAATCTCTTGTATATGTGTAAAAGAATATCTCTGTCATCCAATTTACAATAATTGAGGATTTGAATTGTATGAGAATTTATTTTGCTTTTAGGTTTAATAAAAAAATCAATTAACTTTATCCATTGCGAAGCATTTGATTCGTAAATTGAAAAAGCTTGAAATAATTTAAACTTATTAGATATACCAAAACGAAAAATTGTTTGATTATCAGATTTATCAAAAATTCCATGATACATCATTTCAGCTAATTTATTATATCCTTTTTCTTGTAATTCTTTAGGTTGATTTAAAACTTTTTCATTCATTTCTTTTACAGCAATCTCAAAATCTGTATTTTCTGATTTTCCGGCACTAATTAGATTTTTTATTAATCTATTAATTTTATCATTTGTTTGATAGGATTGTAGAGATGCCTTCGATTCATTCAAAACACCGATAATTCTATCAGCATTTTCATTAGGAGTCATAATTCTAGATTCTGTGTTTAATTTATGTTCTTTATAGAGAAAATCAAAATCATAATCAAATAAAATTAAATAAATAAGACGTTTTCGATTTGTATCATTTGATAAAATGATTTCTATATCCTCGTTTGTAATATGTTTTTCAGTTAAATTATTAATTAAATCTATAATGGTATAAAATTTATCTTTATAAGAAAATATACAACTTTCTACAAAAAATTCTTCAGTATTTAAAATATCGAATAATTCATAATCAAAGTGTTTAATAAAATAAAATGTAATTATTTTCTTTTTGTAATCCTTTAGAGTATGATACATTTCGTTTTTTATTGCATGTTCTATATCATCAAAAAATAATTCAAATTTTCTTATTTGATAACCATATTCAAACAATCGAAATTCTTGATTTATATTTAATAATTGTTGCAAATCAAAAGGGATTCTTATTGGTAAAGCAAAAAAATTAAAATCCTCTTTAGATAAATCTTTATATCTTCCATCTATTAACAAACAATTAAGCATTCTTTCAAAAGTAATTTTTGTTAAATTAATAGTATGTTGTAAGTATTTTTCTAAGTATATTTTCTCTTCTTTTAGAATCTCAAGTAACTTCTTTTCTTCATACTGAAATAATATCTTTATATTGTTATCGTGAATGGCATCTGATAATGCAAATATTTTATAGATAATCTCTTTATTGTCTAATCTGTCTATATCCTCAAAGGTTATTACTATAGGCTTTTTTAATTTAGAAACATCAGTTTTTAATATTTTTATTTGTTCAGCATAGGAATCAACACCGAAAAAAGTTTCGCCTAAGTTGTGAAAAAAAGATTGTTGTAACAAACCTTTTATTTTTTTTGATGCAGTAGAATAAATTCTATTTTCGTCAAGAAGTTTAGCTATTTCTCCTAATACAAAAGCTTCTACTTTTTCAACCTGCACAGAAAGAACACTGATACATATAAAATGATATTTATCGTGTAATTCATTTTGTAACATTTTAAATAAGAAAGATTTTCCATCTCCCCAAATTGCATTAACACCAACAAGATTATATCTTTCTAAATATTCAATTAATCTTTCTAAATCATACTTTCTCTCTGAAAATAAATTTTTCAGTTTAAAACTTATTTTTCCGTTGTTCTTCCGGACAAAGCATAGCAATACAATTGAAGAAATTACAAAATAGAGAAAAACTAAATTATATACAATTACAACAAAAGGCTCATTAATGAAAAGTTTATTTCTATTACTTTTTGTAAGGTAAAAAACAACCATGTTTAAAGATAAACTTATATAGGAAAATAAAAAAATATTCTTGTTAATCGATATAGAATAATTGATATGTAACAAAAATAAAAATAATATTATGAAAAATAGATGATATTGAATCTCAAGTTTCTGACCAAAAATAAATAATACAAGAGAAAGTATAGATATAACAAGAATTTTTTCGATAGTAGAATGATAATTCAATATTTTGTCCAAAAAGATTGAAACTAAAAATAAAATAATACAACCAATATATAATTTGTCCTGTGTATCCCAAACAAAAAAATATCCTTGAAAATATCCAATCAAAGCACACGATAATAACGAAAGAACTAAAATAGAATTAATTATTCTTACAGGCTTTATCAATCTATTTTTGCTATAAATAAACAAAATCCCTATATATACAAATATACTTATTGCTATTACAAAATTAAACCATGAAGATGAAAATACATTCCAATATAATCTAAGAAAAACTTCAATCTCTTTCATTTACTGTTCCTCATCACTTAATAATGCACTCCAATAACCGTAAGTTTTTTCTCCCTCTCGTTCAATAATCTCTGCTTCTTTTAATAAAGCAATGTGATTTTCCATGAACTATTCTCCAAATAATTCTGTAATTGCAGTTGAAACAGATTTTTCTAATTCTGTAAATTCTTTAGCTAGTTCTTCACTTGCACGAGGTTTTGTATATTTATAAAAATGACGTGTAAAAGGAATCTCTGCACCAGTTTTGATTACAGGTTTCTTCGCTGCAAGATTTTCTTCAAAAAAAGCTTTTGCATCTGGAATATGTGGTAATACTTCTCTTGCCATATAATCTTCTATGCTTTCTTTATAGGCTACTAATTCTGTATCTTTTGTTTCTGTATCATAAATTATTTCACCCTTTTTATCTTTTTGAATAACAGCTTCTTTATCCATTACAGAAAGACCTGTCATCACTTTTTCGAAAATCTTCTTTTCCAGTTTGCTATCTTCTAAGACTTTTGTAAGAACTGGTTCAAAATCAACAGGGCTTAACCATTTTTGTTCGCCATAAGTTTTTTGAGCTTCAGTTAGTTTACTCAAAATTACATCGTAAGCAGGTTTCTTGGCATTCTCTTTTTCCAACTCTGCTATATCTTTTTCATCTTGGTATTCTTTATTTTCTAGTTCACGAACTTTTGCTTCATTATAAATTGATTTAAGAGCATCCTTAGAAAGCATT
The DNA here is from genome assembly GCA_045133795.1 of Spirochaetota bacterium. Taxonomy (GTDB): domain Bacteria; phylum Spirochaetota; class GWE2-31-10; order GWE2-31-10; family GWE2-31-10; genus RGIG8597. Next base: position 1,800 of record JBGUUT010000125.1, on the reverse strand, counting down.
CTTTCTATGCGTTCTTGTGAAAAACCATAACTTCTTTGAAGAGGCTGCATTACAGCATATTCACGATACATAAAGTCTTCATTTTCAAAGATTTTTACAAGTTCATTTTCTTCAAAATCCTTATATAACTTTGTTATTTGTTCGCGGTCTTCTTTTGTAATCTCATTACTTTTGTCTCCTAAAGATTTTCTAAGTTTATGACAAATAGAAGTTGCGTCAATTAACTGAACTTTACCTTTTCGCTCAGCACGTTTGTTTTTACTCAAAATCCAAATATATGTTGCAATTCCTGTGTTATAAAAAAGATCTGTCGGAAGAGCAATTATTGCTTCAATTAAATCTTCTTTTAATAAATAACGACGAATCTGACTTTCGCCACTAGATGTCCCTCCGGAAAACAAAGGACTACCATTTTCGATGATTGCTGCTCGTCCATTTTCATCATTCATTTTATTTACAGCACTTTGCATAAACAAAAGCTGCATATCCCCACTTCCCGGAGTTCCTGCAGGGAAACGTCCATTTTCTTTTTTCTTAGCTTCATCTAAAACCGCTTGTTCAACACCTTCTGCAGCATCTTTCCCCCCCCAAGCAGTTCCAAAAGGAGGATTTTCAATAACAAAACGCATTTTTCTATTAGGGAAACAATCTTCTATCATCGTATCCATTTTTCGAAGATTTGAAACATCTTGACCACGAATAAGCATTTCTGCCATACACATAGCATATGATTCAGGATTTATTTCTTGTCCAAAAAGTCTGATTTTAGCTGTTGGATTATAAGCACTCAAAAAATTATAACTTGTACTTAACATTCCTCCTGTACCACAAGCTTGATCCAAAATTGTGATTTCTTTCTGAGGCTCTTTAAGGTCTTCACAGCCTTCGCTCAAAAGAATACTAACCATACACTTGATAATGTCGCGTCCAGTGTAGTGATCACCAGCTTCAGCATTTTCAGAAAACTTTCTGATAAGCTCTTCAAAGATGTATCCCATCTTGATGTTATCAATTGTTTTTGGACTTAGATCGATTTCACTAAATGCTTGAACAATCAAAAAAAGACGATTATTTGTATCCATTTTTTCAATTTGTTTTTTAAAATCAAGATTGTTTATAATATCTTGGGCATTTGGAGAAAAACCCTCTATGTAACTTTCAAAATTTACTTTGATTTTTGGGCTATCATTACAAAGTTCCTTTAATGTGTAGCGGCTCTTATTATAGAATTGAAATCCTGATAATTTTTGATAACCTTTATCGGGTGTTATTTCTCCTGTTTTCTCATCATCTTCTACTTGTGCTATTACTTTTTCTTTAGTATCTTCCAACGCACATTCAAAACGACGAATAATTGTCATAGGAATAATTACATCTTTATATTTATCACTTTGATAAGGTCCTCGTAATTTATTTGCAATAGACCAAATAAAGTTTACTTCAGTTGATACATCTATTGGTGTGTCATCAATTACAATATTTTGTGACATTATTTTCTCCATATTATTGAAATTCATACTCGATAACTAAGTAAAAATAAATCTATTCTATCACATATACCGTCTCAAATAACGCTACTACAATAAAAAAAAGTGATATTTTTTGTTATTTTCATTTCATAAATAAAAATAGCTTATATTGCACATCATAAATAACTTACTGACGAAAACCTTTCTAGCCGGAAAGGGTTCCCCGGGTAAGCTATAATCGATATCGTAAGTAAGCTATAATCGATATCGTAAGTAAGCTATAATCGATATCGTAAGTAAGCTATAATCGATATCGTAAGTAAGCTATAAT